>JBFEJM010000047.1:0-10040 GCA_041553175.1 Gammaproteobacteria bacterium
AGGAGTGTCTGGCGATGCAGTTGGGCCAGGTAATGGACCCAGGGATCCTGCTGTTCGCGACCGCCGGTCTGTTCCTGCCAGGCCAGCCACAGACGATGCACGATCTGCGCTTCACGGGTCAAAGCCGGCGGAGGTGTTCCGGTGACGCCGTAGCTTGCGGCCAGTCGTTCCACCAGTTGATCGCTGCTGGTCGGCAGGTGGGCACGGTAGCGCGTGAGGTCGTCGAACAGTTCGAGCAGGCTCTCGGCAATACGCCAAGGGTCATCATCGCCGAACAGGCCGCTGTGTTCCCGCAGCGCCTCCACCAGCAGCAGGCGCCGCGCGGGATCGCTGAGCGGTGGCTGAGTAGCGTGGGCGCGAGAGATAACCCAGTCACGCAAGGTGGTGACATGAAGACCGATGAGCGCCGCATGTCCGCGCGCATCTGCCAACTCGACCAGCTGTTTGCGCAGCGGCGCAGCGGCCAGTGTGTCGGCGACCAGAATCACCCAGCGGGATAAATCGGGCAGTTCCTGTTCCGCTCGATCCAGAAGCCGCTCGGCGCAATGCTGAAGCAGATCTTCGCGGTAGGGAAGCAGATGCAGGGTCATGTGGTGCCCGATTCAGTGGGTCGATGGTGTGCGTAACCCTGCGTGTGGATGCGGTCAGCAGCACCGTGGGAGCCAGGCCTCACGCTGCAGACAAAGTATTCATCGTTCCAGATAATCGATCTTGCCCGGTTTGCCGTTCCACTCGTCGGCATCGGGCGGGGCATCCTTCTGCTGGGTGATGACGGGCCACTCCAGAGAGAGTTCGGCATTCAATTGGAGAAAATCCTCCTGACCTTCGGGTATGTCGTCTTCCGGAAAGATCGCCTCTGCCGGGCATTCCGGTTCACACAGGGTGCAGTCAATGCATTCCTCGGGGTCGATGACCAGGAAATTCGGCCCTTCATGGAAACAGTCCACGGGGCAGACTTCCACGCAGTCGGTGTACTTGCATTTAATACAGTTCTCGGTGACGACAAAAGTCATGTTTAGCTCCCGCTTCTGGATTGATGCACTGACGGGCCAGGCCATGGCAGCTGGTCGGGCCGCGGGTGAACGGGGCTAATGATAGGGATTGCCGGGCGATTTGGCGAGAGGCGGGTGCAGGTGCCCGGTATCAGGGGGTGGCGCGGGTGGTCGGCAGAGTTTCGTCAGCGTCACCGGACGCTGTGGCTACGCGATTGCGGCCATCGTGTTTGGCCTGGTACAGCGCGCCATCTGCGGCCGACAACAGCATGTCGGGGTTTTCGCTGCCGCGGGGAGTGGCAGTGGCCACGCCGATACTCAGGGAAATCCGGTCGGATACTTTAGACGTCTCATGCCGCATGTTCAGACGTTCGATGGTTTCGCGCATTTTCTCGGCGACACGAAGCGCACCGGCGGCATTCGTTTCCGGCAGGATTGCTGCAAATTCTTCACCGCCGTAGCGGGCGACGATATCCGAAGGGCGGTGTACGACGCGATCGAGCGCATGCGCGACTGCGCGCAGGCAATCGTCGCCGGCCTGATGTCCATAGGTATCGTTGAACAGTTTGAAGAAATCGATATCGATCATAATCAAGGAAAGTTCGCCGCAGTTCCGCAACGCACGCTGCCATTCCTGCTCGAGCACCTTGTCAAACTGGCGCCGGTTGGCGATACCGGTCAGGCCGTCCAGTGACGACAGTCGCTGCAGCTCACGGTTGGATTCCTCCAGTTGCGCATTGCTGCTTTCAAGCTGGGATTGTAGATCACGCAATGCCTGATAGGCCGCGTCGCGTTCGACCTGAGCGAGATAGCTGCGCGAATGTGCACGTATACGGGCGACCAATTCAACTTTATCGGGAAGCTTGACCAGGTAATCGTTCGCGCCGTTGGTGAAGGCATCGCTTTTGATGGCGGGATCATCCTTGCTCGACAGTACCACCACCGGAACATCGCGTGTGACCGGGTTGGCGCGGTAGAAACGCACCAGCATCATGCCGTCGATATCGGGCATGACCAGGTCCTGCAGGATGATGGTGGCCTTGATGTCGACCGCCATCTGAATGGCTTCGCGCGGATCACTGCAGAAATGGAATTCAATATCGGACTCGTCCGCCAGCATGCGCCGAATGCCTTCCGCAACCATGGCCTGGTCATCGACCAACAGAACGACAGCATGTCGACTGGCTGCTGCAGTGTCCTGATTAGTCTGGGAATGAATCGGGCTCATGGCTGGTAATTCCTCATTTATTATGGTTTTAACGGCCGTTTGGCCAGTTTCAATAGGGTAGGGGCAATGTCATCGAGGGCGAGAATCTCCGCCGCCGCCCCCAAGTCCGCTGCGGCTCTGGGCATCCCGTAAATGGCGCTGGTGGCCGCGTCCTGGGCAATTGTGTGGTAGCCGGCCTGACGCAGCAGCAACAGACCGTTGCCGCCGTCGCGCCCCATGCCGGTGAGCAGGGCACCGATTCCGGGACCACGCCAGTGTTGCGCCATGGAGTCGAAGAAGACGTTTACCGAGGGTCGGTAGGCATAGTCCGCCGGTTCCGGTGTGTAATCCAGACGGCCGCTGCGGGTCAGTATCAGATGATCCTCCCGTCCGGCGATCAGAACGCGCCCCGCGGTCGGACGGTCTCCCGTTCTGGCCAGTGCAACAGGGAGCGCGGTGTGATTGTTCAGCCAGTCGGCGAAGCTGGCGGCAAACTGCTGGTCGACATGTTGGATGATCACAATCGCACCCGGATAGTCGGCGGGAAGCACCGCGAGAATACTCTGCAGCGCCGCCGGGCCGCCGGTGGAGGCACCGATGGCGACCAGGGATGGCAGACTGTCGGTGTGGACCACCGGTGTTACAGGTTCTGCCGGTGGTTGCTCGGTGCTTCGCTTGGGTGCCGCGATCAGCTTGCCGACCATATCGATTTTGTGCAGAAGCATGTCGTGACCGCTGCCGGTCTCGGCCATGCCCAACACGGGTGTGTTGATGGCATCCAGCGCACCCGCACCCATGGCCTCGAATACCTTGCCGGCATTGCCATTGACGCTGGCCGTCACCACCACGATCGCGCAGGGTGATTTGGCCATGATCTGCCGGGTTGCCTCGACGCCGTCCATATTCGGCATAATGAGATCCATCAGCACCAGATCCGGCCGGTCGCGCGCGCAGCGCTCCACCGCTTCGACACCGTCTTCCGCCACCCAGGCGACCTGATGTTTTTTGCTGCTGGCGATGACCCGGCGCAGACTTTCCGCCGCCATCTTCGAATCGTTGACTACTGCCACCCGCATATCGGTTTCCGTTTTGTGTTGTTAGGTTAGGCCTTGCCGATCAGGTCAGCGACGGCATCGAGCAGGGTTTCATCATGAAAGCTGCCCTTGGTCAGGTAATAATCGGCGCCGACGTCCAGCCCGCGCTTGCGGTCTTCCTCGCGATCCTTATAGGACACGATCATGACCGGCAGTGATTTCAATTTGGCGTCCTTTTTGATCAGGCTGACGAACTCGAAGCCATTCATGCGCGGCATATCGACATCGCTGATGACCAGGTCGTAGGCGCCGGTGCGCACTGCGTTCCAGCCGTCCATGCCGTCGACCGCCACTTCGACATCGTAGCCACGGCTGACCAGCATATTGCGTTCGACCTCGCGTACCGTGATCGAATCATCGACCACCAGAATGCGTTTATGGGCTTTGGTTCTTTGCGGCGCCACCTTGGTGTTCTGGATTTTATCGAGCCGGCCGCCGGCGATCAGAATATCGACCGAGCGCAGCAAATCATCCACATCGACGATCAGGCAGGGGTCGCCGTTTTCCAGAATGGCGGCGGAGCTGATGTCCTTTATCTTGCCCAGACGGGCGTCGATGGTCTGAACGACGAGACTGCGTTCACCCAGGAAACGATCGACCACCAGACCGTAGCGATCCAGGCGTTCACCCAGAACAACAATGCAGACCTCGTCGCCTTCCGGGGGTTCGCCTTCGAGCGTGAGCACCTGATTGGCCGCAATCAGGCCGATGTGCTGATTGCCGAGCGTGAAATACTGGCGGCCCTCCATGGTTTCGATCGCCTCGCGCGGCAGTTTCAATGTCCGGTGGATCTGCGCCAGCGGGAAGGCATAGGGCTCGCCCGCGATCTGCACCATCAGTGATCGCATGATCGAGAGCGTCAGCGGGAGTTGCAGATGAAAGCGCATGCCCTTGCCGAGATGGGCCGCGGCATGCACGATGCCATGCATCTCCTGCACCACACTGTGCACCACGTCCAGGCCGACACCGCGACCGGATATTTCCGTTACCTGTTCGCGGGTGGAGAAACCGGGCAGAAACAGGAAATCCATGAGTTCGGTTTCGCTCAGTTCAGCCGCCATCTCCTGGCTGACCAGTTTTTTCTGCACAATCTTGTCGCGCAGCCGCGCGCTATCCATGCCACGTCCGTCATCTTCGACCACGATCGAGAGCATGCCTGCGCTGTGCATGGCTTCCAGACGAATACAGGCCTGTTCGGGTTTGCCGGCGGCCACCCGTTCGGCCGGTGATTCGATGCCATGGTCAACCGCGTTGCGGATCAGGTGATTGAGCGGCGCCTCGATCTTTTCCAGGATGTCCCGGTCGACCTGGGTTGCCAGTCCGCGGATTTCCAGCCGTACCTGTTTACCCAATGAGCGTGCGATGTCGCGCACCATGCGCTGGAACCCATGCACGCCATCGGCAAAGGGGCGCATGCGACTGGCGATCACTTCGCGGTTCAGTCGGCTGGCCAGGTTGTGGCTGCGGCGGTCATATTCGTCGAGTTCGGTAAGACGCGATCCCAATTGCTGGCGGCAGTCGGCAGCCTTATGCATGGCGTCGCTGAGAAGATTGCGCGCATAGTCGTCGAGTTGCACGTACTCCAATGCATCGCGCAATTTATCGAGCAGGCCGATGACTTCGGTATGGCGATGCTTGAACTGCACCAGCGTATCGGCATACGGGCGCAACCAGCGTGCTTCGACCTCTACTTCACCGGCCAGACCCATGAGCCGGTTCAGACTTTCCGCCGATACCCGAATGGCACTCTCCGGCGGACTGGCCGCGATCTCTGCACCCGTGGCCTCGACTGTGCGCGGTTGCTCAGGTTCCGGTGAGGCCGCAGGCAAGGATGGCGCAGGTGTGGTACCTGACGGTATGGAGGTCAGAGCATCCTCCAACTCATCGATGTCGGATCTGTTTTCATCCGTCCACGTCCTGATGTCGGTCGCCGCGCCGATCTGGACGAGCATGTCCACCCCGCGGAACAGCAGATCGACCTGATCGGCACCGAGCGTGATCTTATTCTCCTGCGCGGCAACCAGTCCATCTTCCATGACATGCGCGATACGCACCGCCGGCTCGATATCAACCATGCGTGCGGCACCCTTGATGGAGTGCGCGGCTCGCATGAGCGCTTCGAGACGGGCCGCATTCCTCGGGTCCTGTTCGATCACGATCAATCCATCCGAGAGAATTTTGGCTTGTGTTTCAACCTCGATCCGGAACAGATCCAGCATGGCGGGATCGATCGGTTTGACTGCGGTCGGCCTGGGTGCGATCGGTTCTATGGACTGTGGCGGGCCGGGCTGGGTAACCGCTGTGACATTGTGTGCGATGTTCAGCACCGCGGCCAGTGACTGATTCAGTGCATCAAGTTCCGTTCCATGATTACTGCTCCAATCGGCCTGGTCGGCGTTATCCGCGACACGGTTGAGCATGTCGATGCCCTGCAGTAAAGCGGCCTGACAAGCACTGTCGAGGGTCAAGCTGCCTTGCTGAGCAGAGACGAATATTTCTTCCATGATATGGGCGATACGCAGCGCGGCTTCGACGTCGACCATGCGTGCGGCACCCTTGATGGAATGTGCTGCGCGTATCAACGCATCGAATATTCCGGTGTCGGGTGCGTTGTCATCCAGCGCCAGCAGCTGCTCGCTCAGGCGCGCCGTCTGCGTGCCGACTTCGGTGCGAAACAGATCCAGCATGGAGAAGCCGCCGCTCATGTCAGACCCTTGTTCAGCGTATAGAACATAAGCTCGGCATCCAGGCAGGCGACATGTTCTCCATTCCAGGCCAGCACACCTTTGGTATAGGTGGCTTTGGACTTGCCGACGGTAGCGGGTACCGGTTGCAACTCGCTCGTGTGATGCCGATGCAGCCCGTGCACTTCAGTGACCGGGAAGACGTACTGATTGCCCTCATCAGAGATATGAATCATTCGATCGGAGATCCCGACACTGCCGAAGCGGCGCGGCATTTCGCCTTTTTCCAGGCCGAGCAGACCGCCAAGTGAAATACACACCTGCAACTCGCCGCGGATATTGACCAGACCCTTGACGGTATTTCGCATCATGTGCGGCAGCCGGCGGATCGGTTTCGATGAGGTGATCTCGTTGACATGGCGACTGGGAATGGCCAGCCATTCGTCACCCAGTCTGAAAATCACGACCGACTCGGTGTTGGAGGCCGCGCTGCGTTTGTTTTCCGCCAGCACACGCGTCCATTCCTCGCGGTAGCCGGGTTCGATTGCGCGTTGCAGAATACGCCTGCCGGCCTCGGAGTAGCGCTCACAGTTACGGCAATGAATGACATCCTTGAGCTCTGGGCAGATATCCTGGCCACGCCGCCACACGCCGATCCGGTTCCAGCAGTCGTCGATTGTGGTTTCCGTTATGGGCGCCCCGGTCATGAGCTGCCGGCGTTGCCCGCCGCCTCAGTTGTCTGTCGCTGGAAGCTGCGCATGGCGCGTTGACGCATGAGCTCGGCGTTCGCAACATCACCGTTCTGTTCCAGCAGCAGCGCGAGTTGTGTCAAAGCCTCATAATGCGCGGGATCGAGATAGAGTGCCTTGCGCAGATAGGCCTCGGCTTCAACCGGTTCACCGACGGCAAGGCGCAACAGTGCTATAAGGTAAAAGGCCTGCGCGTCCGGGCCGGCTTGGCGGATGTACTGTTCACAGAATGTTGCCGCTTCGACCAGATGTCCTTCGTTGGCCAGTCGTGTGGCATTGGCGAGGTCGGTTGTAGCCGGTTTGTCCGCAACCGCCGCCGTGTCCGGAATATCGGCGAACGGCCTGGGATTCGCCGCTGGTTTGTTTCTGGGCAGGGTACGGCGCGGGCTGGGGAGTTTGAAGGCAGCCACTGTCTCGACTTCCGTCGACCGTTGTTTGTCGCCATACACGAATGCGAAGCTGCGCGGAAAATTCCAGCTGGCGAAATCACGTCCTTGCAATACACCCGCCTCGGCATGACCCAGAAACAGCATGCCTTTCCGATGCAGCAGGCGTTCTATAACACTGAGCGCCTTGCCCTGCGTTTCGCGGTCGAAGTAGATAAGAAGATTGCGGCAGAACACGACGTGATAAGGCTCTTCCCCGAATAGGAAATCCGGGGCAAGCATGTTGCCTTGGATCAGCCGCGCCTGCTCGCGGACCCGTGGTTGCAGCAGATATCCCTGTTCGGATTTTAAGAAGTAGCGATCGCGGAAGCTGATGTCATCACCGCGGAACGAATGGTCGCGATACAGACCGGCGCGGGCCCGTTGCAGATTGGGTTCACTGATATCAACGCCGGTGACCTGGAAATCGGCGGGTGCAAGCCCCGCATCCAGCAGCGTCATTACGATGGTGTAGGGTTCTTCGCCCGATGAGCAGGGGATGCTCAGCACGCGCAGCGGGCCGGTGCAGCCCAGTTTGGGCCACTGTGTCCGGGCAAATTTGGCCAGTGCGTCGAACGGGGTACGGTCGCGGAAGAACCAGGTCTCCGGCACCACAACCAGGTCGATCAGAGATTCCAGTTCCGCCGCGCTGCTGCGCAGGCGCATCAGATATTCCTCGGGCGTTTGATCCTGACGCTTCTGCATGCGTTGTTTGACGGCGCGGACAATGGCCGAACTGCCGATCGAGGCCGAGTTCAGTCCCATCGTGTTCTTCAACAGCTGTTCGATCGCGGCGTACGCCATCAGGCACACTCCGTAAACAGATTCTGACGCAGTTCGGGCGGCAGCAACTGATCGATTTCGATGCGCTGAATCAGACTGTTTTTCCCTTTGATCAGTTCGCCCAGGTAGGGGGCATCCGCGACGCGCAGGCCGGCATCCTGAAAGTGCGCTTCGTTCAGCTTCAGCGTTTCGGTGACCTGTTCGGCCAGCAGACCCAGGGTGTGGATCCGGTCATTCGTCCCGGGATAGTCGACCAGCACGATGCGGGTGGTGAAAAACTCGCCGCAGTCACGCCCGGAGGTGAGCTGGCAGAGATCGATGACCGGCACCAGGGTGCCGCGATAATCGAACAGTCCCGCTACGTAGGCAGGGGTATGCGGCATCGGCTTGAGATCGACCATCGGCACAACCTCGACGATACGTCGCGCATCCAGTGCGTAACGTTCGGTACCCATCCGCAGCAGCAGGTACAGCATATGGGATCAACCCTGTTTGTTGACCGTGAAGTGCGAGACGCCTTCCTGCAGCCGGCGTGCCGCTTCATTCAGCTGCACAATGGCACCGTTGGATTGGCGCAGGGATTCGGCGGTCTGTTGGGAGGAATCAGCCAGCTGAATCATGGCCTCGCTGATCTGATGCGCCCCTTTGGCCTGTGACTGCATACCTTCGTGTACCTCTTCGTAACGGGGAATGAGATTCTCGACCTGCTCGATAATATGGGCGAGTTGCGAGCCGACCTGGCGCACGTCTTCGACGCCCTGGCGTACTTCGGTGGAGAACTTCTCCATGCCCATGACGCCGGCCGATACCGCCGACTGCATTTCCTTGACCATCTGCTCGATGTCCCAGGTCGCGACCGCGGTCTGGTCCGCCAGGCGCCGGATTTCGGTAGCGACGACGGCGAAGCCGACGCCGTATTCGCCGGCCTTTTCCGCCTCGATGGCGGCATTCAGCGACAGCAGGTTGGTCTGGTCCGAAACTTTGTTGATAGTCGTGACGACGGTGTTGATATTGCCGGCCTTCTCGCTCAGCACCGCCAGTTTGGAGCCGATCGAGTTGGTCGCGTCCATCATGTTGCGCATGGTCTCTTCCATGCGCACCAGCGAGGTGCGGCCCTGATTGGCGCTTTCGGCGGTCTTGAAGGCGACATCGGTCACTTCGTGCATGGTGTTGACGAGTTCTTTCGAAGTGGCGGAAATCTGCGTCACAGTGGCGCGGATCTCGTTGGTCGTCGCCGCCTGTTCGGTCACCGTGGCCTCCTGCTGTTTGGCGGTGGCGGCGATTTCGGTGGCCGACGATGTCACCTGGATACCGGATTGCTGAATGCGCGCGACCAGGTTGTTCAGGCTGTCCAGCATGGACTGGATGCCACCGGCGAGCTGGGAAATGACATCGTTGTCGCGATAGACCATGAGCTGTCCGGTCAGATCACCGTGTGCGGCCAACTGCACGACGTCCTGGATCAGTTCGACCTTGCCGGTGACGTCCTGCGCGTTCTGGCGTTCGCGATCGACCAGGTCGTGGATTTTCTGCCGCATGCGATCGAACGCCTTGGCCAGGGTGTTGAACTCCTTGACGGCGCGCGAACGCACGCTGCCTTGCAGTTCCCCTTCGGCGGCGCGCTGCATGTCCTGGATCAGGTGGTTCAGTGGGCGGAACAGAAAGCTGTTGAACAGCCAGATCGCCAGAAACAGGCTGCCACCGGTCAGTACCAGATAGGCAACCGCCGTTGAGCCGCGGACCTGCGCCATATCGTCATACAGGCGCTGCACGCCCTCGATGACGTGAAGCTCCAATACCGGGCTGCCCGTGTTATCACGCACGATGTGGTGCACCGGCAATTCCTGGGCGCGCGGTTGATGCCAGTTTTCGGATTTGTACAGCTCGGTTTCATCCGGACGGCTGATCTGAAACGGTATCTGTACAGTGTCTTCTATTCGGCGCAGATTGAATATCGGATCGACCACGATCTCGAGATAGCCAATCGGCTTCGCCCCGCCAACGGGAATCAACGTGGAGAAGTACGGCGTACCGTTACTCGACCAGATACCCGAAGAGCGTCTGACTGTTTCAGTATTGCCTGCCAGCGAACGCACCAGACCTGCG
>JBFEJM010000048.1:0-9941 GCA_041553175.1 Gammaproteobacteria bacterium
CATAGACGAGACGGTCGATCAGTACAGGCGTATCGAACCCCTGGCTGCGCGCAGTGATATAAGCAATGTCGCCGGCCAGGCTTGACACCGAGAGTGTCTGCACATCATTGAGGAATAGACTGGCTGTGTTGACCTGTGTGATCAGCATATCGGTCGCATCATACGCAGCCAGCACACCCAGCCCGACATCCTCGGACCCGGGGATTGCAGGATCGACGAAGCCGATGTAGTCCAGCGACACAAAATCCGTCGGCTGAGCGAAATCGGCACGGAATTCGAGAATCAACCAGTCTTTCGGAAAGAGTTGCGTGGGGTTGACGTTGAAGATGCGCGTGCCGGTACTGGCCTGCAATGCGGGGTGTGCGCTGGTGGCTTCCGTGGCGAAGATCTGCGCATCGACGATGCCGTCTTCCACTTGTATCCCCGTTGCCGACAGGCTTACGCCGGGAAAGGCATTGCTGATGTCTGTGCCGGCAGGAAAATCATCGGGATCGACCGTCACCAGCGCGGCCAGAGCGGCCTGACTGATACAGAACAGCAGTGATAGAGACAGAATGCGGGTAAAGTTCATGAGAATCCCTCCGATCCGATATCCAACGGAGGTAACTATAGTTCATAGTGACCGATGCGGGTTCTGTCATGGGCAGGATGCGCCAGGTCCTTAATCCAAACCCATTGTTTTTTTGGAATGCTTTGAATCAGCTGTCGCGTTGTCGGAGTGTTTCGGGGTTGACTTGGGCCCGGTTGGCATGGGTGGTATCACTGCGTCGCAATCGGAATCCATAACTGCTAACACCCCTGACGAAGGCAATGCGTGATACGGACTGCCTTGACCCTATCCGGATCGATCTCCAGCAAGACATCGAACCGGGCGGAACGCATGGTGCCGATCCGTTTCAGCGGAACGCGATCGGTATGGATGATTTGATCATCTGGTCCAACCAGTTCTATGCGCACATCGTCGAAAATCAGTTTTCTGTACCGATGTTTCATAAACAAAGTCCCATGCACTTGCAATGCAGTGATGCCAGGCTCAAGTGCAACGGTGCCTATTTCGGCTCTATGCGAGTCGACCGTCTCAATGGTTATTCCTGGGGGTGAGGCAGGTTTTTCCGCTAATACAGTGCAGCCTGACAATTCCAGCAATAACAGCAGCAGGATACCGTGCCGCATGTTCATTCCTCCCGTATGTTTCGGTACACCAGCCGGTACAGCGCCGGTAACACCAGCAGCGTGAGCAGTGTCGATGAAATAATTCCTCCGATAACGACCGTGGCCAGTGGTCGCTGCACTTCGGCACCGGTGCCGACGTTCAAGGCCATGGGTACAAAACCGAGGCTCGCCACCAGGGCCGTCATCAGAACGGGACGCAGGCGGCGTAATGCGCCCTGCACGATGGCGGGCTCCAACGCCATGCCCTGTTCGCGCAGGTCGCGGATGAAGGACAACATCACGACCCCGTTGAGCACGGCAACACCGGACAGGGCGATAAATCCGACGCCGGCCGAGATCGACAGCGGCAGATCGCGCAGAGCCAAAGCCGCGATACCTCCGGTGAGCGCGAGCGGCACGCCACTGAATACCAGCGCGGCATCCCTGGTCGAGTTGAAGGCCATGAAGAGCAGGCCGAAGATGATCAGCAGCGTCAGCGGTACCACAACGGTGAACCGCTTGGCCGCCGAGATGAGCTGGTCGAACGTACCGCCGTAATCGACCCAGTAGCCGGCCGGCAGCTCGACCTGATCGCGCACGGCGTTCTGCACATCGGTGACGAAACTTCCCAGATCGCGCGCGCGCACATTGGCGGTCACCACCACGCGGCGCTTGCCGTTTTCACGGCTGATCTGGTTGGGGCCCTCAGTGAAGACGATGTCCGCCACTTCGCCCAGCGGAATACTGTGTGGCGTAACGGGCACCAGACCCAATGCATCGGCATCACCCTCGGCCTCGCGGCCAGTATCCTGCGGCAAGGTGATCGGGAGACGTGCCAGGGCGTCCAGATCGGTGCGCAGATGTTCCGGCAAACGCACCACCAGATCGAAACGGCGGTCGCCTTCAAACACTTGACCGACGGTTTCACCGCCCATGGCAATGCGCAGGGTTTCCTGCACGGCCGCGACATCCAGACCATAATCGGCCAGGCGTTCACGCCGTGGTATGACCGTAAGCATCGGCAGGCCGGTGGCCTGTTCGACACCGACATCCGCCGCGCCGGCAACCTGCGACACCGCCGCCTCGATGCGATCGGCCAGACTGACCAGGGTTTCGAAGTCATCCCCGTAGACCTTCACCGCCAGATCCGCGCGCACGCCGGCGATGAGCTCATTGAAGCGCATCTGAATGGGTTGCGTGAATTCGTAATTGTTGCCGGGAATCCTGCGCAAGGCGGCTTCCACCTCCGTGACCAGGTCCGCTTTCGATTTGCGCGGGTCCGGCCACTCGGTGCGCGGTTTCAACATTACGAAAGTGTCGGCCACGTTTGGCGGCATGGGATCGGTGGCGACCTCGGCAGTGCCGAGCTTGGCGAACACGTGCGAGACTTCCGGAAATTCTGCCAACCGCGCCTCCAGCGCCACCTGCATCTCCACCGCCTGGGTCAGGCTGGTGCCAGGGATACGCAGGGCGTGAATGGCCATGTCGCCTTCATCGAGATTGGGCACGAACTCGGTACCCATGCGTGTGGCATAGACGCCGGAAATCAGTATCAGCGCAGCGGCAAACACGACCACTGGCCAACGGTAGACGAGTGCGCCGCGCAGCGCCGGCTCATATAGCCGACGAAGGCCGCCCATGATGGCGTTGTCTGTGTCCTTCACTCGGCCGCTGACAAACAACGCGACTGCCGCAGGCACGGCGGTAACAGATAACACCAGTGCCGCCAGCAGTGCGGTCACTACGGTGAAGGCCATGGGATGGAACATCTTGCCTTCGACGCCGGTTAGGGCAAAGATCGGGATGTACACGATCAGGATGATCAATACGCCGAATACACTCGGTCGAATTACCGCCACGGTCGCCTCGCGCACAACGCGCAGACGTTCTTTCAGATCCGGCAATGAACCGTGCATGCGCTGGTAGACGCCGAGTTGGTGCAGACAGTTTTCGACGATGATCACCGCCCCGTCGACGATCAGACCGAAGTCCAACGCACCCAGGCTCATGAGATTGCCGGACACCTGCGACTCGACCATGCCAGTGATGGTCATCAGCATCGCGACAGGGATCACCGCGGCTGTGACCAGTGCCGCGCGCCAGTTACCCAGCAGCAGGAACAGCACCGCGATTACCAGCAGAGCACCTTCGATAAGATTCTTCTGCACCGTGGCGATGGTTTTGTCGACCAGGGCGGTGCGGTCGTAAAGCGGATTGATTTCCACGCCTTCCGGCAACGAGGGTTTGATCGACTCCAGGCGCTCGGCGGTGGCGCTGGCGACGATTCGACTGTTCTCGCCGACCAGCATGAACACCGTGCCCATGACCACCTCTTTGCCATCCTGCGTTGCCGCGCCAGTGCGCAGTTCATGGCCCAGGCTGACTTCGGCGACATCATCCAGGTGGATGGCCACACCATCGCGCTTGGCGACCGTGATGCCACGGATCTCCTGCAGATTGGCCAGCTGCCCCGGCGAGCGGATCAGGTATTGCGCCCCGAAACGTTCGATGTAGCCGGCACCGGTGTTGAGATTGTTGCGCGCCAGCGCCGTGATCAGGTCCTGCAGGGTCAGATCAAAGGCCAGCAAACGGTCGGGATCGGGTAATACATGAAACTGTTTAGTGTAACCGCCTATCGTATTGACCTCGACCACCCCCGGTGTCTGGCGTAGTTGCGGGCGCACAATCCAGTCCTGCACCGTGCGCAGGTCCATCGGTGTGATGAGCGGGTCAGTGGCCGTCACCGTGTACATGAAGATCTCGCCCAGGCCGGTGGCGATCGGACCCATGGCCGGATCGATGTTGTCCGGCAGACTGCCTCGGACCTCGATCAGGCGTTCGCTGATCAGTTGTCGCGCCCAATAGATGTCAGTCCCGTCCTCGAACACCACCGTGACCTGAGACAGTCCATAGCGTGAAATTGAACGTGTTTCGGCCAAGCGCGGCAACCCGGCCATGGCGGTTTCGATAGGGAAGGTGATGCGCTGTTCAGTTTCCAGTGGTGAATAACCTGGTGCCGCGGTATTGATCTGCACCTGGACATTGGTGATGTCCGGCACTGCATCGATGGGCAGATGATTGAAATTGTAGGCACCCAACGCGGCAATGCCCAGCGTGACGACCAGCACCAGCCAGCGATGCGCCAGCGAGGCGGCAATGATTCGATTCAGCATGGCGGCGTTCCTCAGTGATCGTGACTGGCGCCGGACTTATCGATGTCCGCCTTGATTAAGTAACTGTTGCCGGTGACATAGTCGCTACCGGGCTTGAGGCCGCCCAGCACCTCGACCCATTCGCCGTTCTGTCGGCCGAGATCGAGCATGCGCACTTCGTAGGTTTCGCCGAAGCGCGCGAACACCACCTGAAAATCGCGGAAACGCTGAATGGCTGACCGACGCACGGCCAGTTCAACGGGGTGCTCCGCAATCGTGACCCGCCCGCGCACAAACTGCCCCGGCCGCAGCCGCCCTTCGGCATTACTCAGTACCACGCGTGCCTGTACGCTCTGACTGGCGTGCAGCGCAAGCGGTGCCACCCAATCGATGCGGCCGTCAAAGCGTGTGCCATCCAGAGTCTCGACGGTGACAGCCTGTCCGGCCTGTACCTGACCGATATGGCGCGCGAAGACATCCAGTTCCACCCACACTTGCGACAGATCGGCAATGACGAACAGGAGCTCATCGCCGGTCGCCATACCCGGTTGAATGTCGCGACGCAGAATCACGCCCTCGATGGGGGCTTGCAGGGTATAGGTCTGCAGACTCTCGTTGCTTTGAATCCGCGCCAGTACAGCGCCCCCGCGCACGCGTTCTCCCAACTGGGCTTCAATGCTCTGTACGACACCGGGGAAACGCGCCCGCACCCTCGCCAGTCGCGCAGGATCGGTTTGCACACGACCGGTGAGATTCACTGTTTCCACAATGGTGGCCGGCCCGGCAATCTCAGTTTCAATGTTGGCGGCCTGGGCCAGTTCGGCGGGAATCTGCGTGCGGCCTTCGTAACTCGAAAAGCTCCAGCGATAGTTTTTTTCGCCCTGCCGGGCGTTGATGACCACATCGAACGAATGCGGCTCGGCGACAACACCCTGACCGCGCAGAAAGTCCTTCATTGGCGTAAAACTGAAACGGTCGATCTGACCGTCCACACGAGTCAGTTCGACGTTCACTTCCACTGAGTCAGGCGCCAGCGGTTTGCCCTGCTGCGTGGTATAGACATGGAACTCGGGTGGCACGCCGGTTTCATAGAGCGCGAGTTCGAGGGTGAAGCCGTCCTGCTCGAACAGCTTGCCTCCGTGCGGGCCTTTGCGAATCTCGGCGTGGGCGGATTTGCCGGCGTGCCCATCGGTGCCGGTCTCCGCGCCAGGTGCATGCGGGTCGTCGCCTGCCGCGCGTGTTGCCATCATCGGCCAGGCGCTCAGCACTGCGCCGGCGATCGTTACACTCAAAAGAAGATTACGGATCATGGGAAGTCTCCATTTATAGTGGTACTCATCGGTGCGGCACCGATGAGGCGATCGATCTCAAGACGTACGGCGTGATGATCGGCGGCGGCGGAGAGGGCTTCCATTTGCGCTTCCAGTAACGTGTTCTGGGCCGCGTTCAGTTCCAGTAGTGAATAGCGGCCGGCGGCGTAGCCCTGGCGGTAATCGGACTCAGCCCTGTCGGCGGCGGGGATGATGCGATTCCGATAGGTCTCGAATCGATCGCGCGCGTGCACCAGTTCCAGATGCAACTCGGACAACGTGGCGCGCAGCGCGAGCCGCTGGTCCTGGGCCAAGAGCGGTTCGCGTGCGGCCAGCGCCTCGGCCTCGTTCGTATACGCGCCGGAGCGTCCGGCACTGCCCAGCGGCATGCGCAGCGACAACATCAGGCCGACATCGTCGGGGCCATTGAGATGACGGACGCCGGCACGCAGATCCAGATCCGGCCGTGCCCGCGTGCGTGCGAGCAACACCCGAGCCTCACTCAGGCGTGCTTGCGTCGCTAGGCGCGCAATGGCCGGGTTGCGTTCGATGGACTGATCGAGAATCGCGAAATCCGGTTCCGCACTCAGATTGAAAATGTCGGCCTGTACAATTCCGAATTCCGGCTCAAACGCGCCCCACATGACCGCCAACTGGCGTCGCCCGTTGTTCAGAAGATGATCGGTTTCCTCCAATACGAGCTCCGCCCGCGCCACATCGATCTGCACTCGGCTGCGCTCCGCCGCCGGCGCCTTGCCGACACGATGGCGTTGTTCCACCGATTTGAGGGTGTCCTGCATCAATCCGACCCGTTGCCGGGCAAGTTCGCGTTCGGCTTGCACGCGCGCCAGAGTCAGAAAGCGCCGCGCCGTCTCGGCCAACAGATCCAGGCGTTGCGCATCCCGGTCATGGCGCAGCACGCCCGCTTCGAGCCGTGCCACTTCAGCGCGACGATACGGTTTGTCACCGAGTTCGAGCACGCGGCCGAGACTGAGAGTGGTTTCCATTTCGCGCGTGCCGCTGACCGAGCCGGAGCCGGCGAAATTTTCCAGTTCCATCCCCACTTCGTAGGGCGTGGACTGGGTTTGCTGGCGGATACGCGCAGCCGCCGCGCGGGCGTCGAAATCCGCTGCCTGGAGTTGCGGATTGGTTTCGAGCACGCGCGCGATGGCCTGGCCCAGTGTAAGAGATGCGTCCGGTTCCGCCGCGAGAACGACAGGCGTGGACAACATCCAGACGTAGGTGCAGACCCTGATCCAGAATTGCATGTAGGGTATTCCTCGGACCGCTAGTCGGTCTCGTCAAACTCAGTTGAAACGTGCAGAAGATGCGTCCATAGCTCGGGGGCTATGGATACCGGGCACGCTTAGGCATGCGAGAGAAACTCAGGTGCGCGGCGGCGCGCGCAGCGGGGGCGTGGTGTGTCGGTTGGAGCGGGGAAGTCGGTGTATGATCGACAGCGGAAAAGGACATCCTGCCTGAGCGAAAAGTGGCAGGAACAGCATGAAAGTCACTAGGATAACGACCCAGCTGAGCTTGGCCCCATGGTTTTTCAGCGGTGCGTCCGCAACGGACTTGATGATATGGCCATCGCCGTGATGGACGGTATCGTTGAGATACGTGCGCACATGAATATCCGTTACATGCTCCTGAATACCGGAGTCATGCAGCGCTGAATCGGTGACATGGTGCAGGTGGTAATGATGCGGAAAAAGCGTCAACGACAGAAACGTCAGGATCAACAGCCAGCTGAGGCGTTCGTGACGGGTGGATATTCTGTAGAAAGTCGGATTCATCGTTGCCGCTGGGTCGAGGTGACCGGTGGATTGCCGGTTGAAAGGTACCTTGATAGCGGGTCTTGAGTCAATCCACCATGAAACACCTACTGCATTAACACGCGCGGAGTCGCTAAAGGTTCCCGGCATGTTGCATCTGCGCACGGGCATCTCAATGACAGCCTGCGAGTTCGCATGCAGAACGACATATTCTTATGTAGCGCCTATATACCACAGTGGCGACAGACAGAATCGGCCGGAGTGATCGCCGCAGGAGTAACAGATTGAGTTTGTTACCCACCTTCCGCACACTCGGCATTCTGGCCGCACTGTGCGCCACAGTGCTGTTCGGTGCCGCCACGCCGCTGGCAAAACTCCTGCTCGACAGTGTCAGCCCCTGGCTACTGGCGGGATTGCTTTATTCAGGTTCCGGGCTGGGCCTTGCTTTGTATCGGTGTCTGCGCCGCGCACCTTCCGTGCGCTTGCCGTGCGCGGAGGCGGGCTGGTTTCTAGGGGCGATTGTTTCCGGCGGTCGGTTAATCCCAGCAGACGGCCTGAACCAGATAAGATCCCGTCAGGATTGAACCAGGTAGACCAGGAAATGAAAGGCGACCCACCCGATTGCGACTGATCCCAACGCAAAACCGACAATGGCGAGGGCGGCCGTTGCTGACCATTTGGCCAGGCCGAAACTGTAGTTTTTTATGGCTTCCACGTTATTCTCCGGAATTTATTCGTATTTTGTGGTCGCTATGAGACTACAGGAATCGCTGCGGCGGCAAGCCTATTCTGTAACAAGTCTGTAAATTGCGTGTGAGAATCGGAAAATGCGCAGTATTACCGCTATCTAGGGCCTGCGGAGGACATCAGAAAGCGTGTTATGAGCGCTGCTATGGCGGGCGTGAACGTGCGGATGGTTTGGCGAAGCTCGGACGCAGTGGCTCAGTCAACCACTCTGCCGGTGCTCGGCGTGCCAGTCATCCAGCCATTCAATCAGTGCCTGGAACGGCATCGGGCGAGCGATATGATAACCCTGAGCCCGGTCGCAACTGAGTCTGGCCAACTCAGTCAGCGTCGCTGCATCTTCCACGCCTTCCGCCACCACGGTCAGTCCCATATTGTGCGCGAGCCCGATGGTTGAGCGTACGATCACCAGATCGTTGCTGTCGTTATTCATGTCGCCTACGAAAGAGCGATCGATCTTTATTTCCGTCGCCGGCAGTTTCTTGATATAGCTGAGCGAGCAATGGCCGGTTCCGAAATCGTCAATGGATATGCCGATGTGGTTGTCAGCGAGCGCCCCGAGTACCTGAATCGCGTATTCGGGATCAGCCATGACGGCGCTTTCGGTGAGTTCAAGGGTCAGACTGGCGGGCGCAAGGTTATTCTCATTCAGCGCCTCATTGATGACTTTCAGCATGTAGGGATGATGCAGATTGATCGGTGACAGATTCACCGCCACGCCGAATGCATGGCCTTCACGCTGCCATTCCGCGCAGTCGCGCAGCGCTCTGAAGAGTACCCACTCGGTCAGTCGCTGGACTATGTCCGTCTTTTCCGCGATGGGAATGAATTCCTGCGGTCCAACGAATCCATGTTGCGGATGCATCCAACGCACCAGTGCTTCGGTGCCGACGATATCACCCGTGCCTACGTCGATTTTAGGCTGGTATTCCAGGAACAACTCATCCTGTTCGATGGCTCTGATCAGATCGCTTTCGAGTGTCAGATGCAGCAGGCTGCCTTCGTCCAGTGACGCATCGTACACGGCGCTGCCACGACGCGATGCCTTGGCAAAATACATAGCGAGATCGGCGTGACGCATCAGCGTGTTGCGGTCATGACCATGCTCGGGATAGACCGCGATACCGATGCTGGTACCCAGCATGAGTCGATGACTACCCAGGATACAGGGCCCGGATACCGCGTCGAGAAAATGTTGTGCTGTCTGCTCAGCGTTCTGAATGTTGCTGATGTCAGGAATCAATGCCGCGAACTCATCGCCACCGATACGGGCAACCAGGCAACGCTCCCGATTCAAGGAGAGGGAGCCAGAGGGTGGCAACGTGGACTGTGCTCTGGTGAGGCGCGCGCCAACCTCACGCAATAGTTCATCTCCGACATGATGTCCGAGTGTGTCGTTCACAGCTTTGAAGCGATCCATATCCATCAATAACAGAACGAATGGCTTGTCTGGCGACTGGGCGAGAATTGTCAGATGCTCGTGAAACCGGTTCCGGTTGGGCAGTCCCGTGAGAGAGTCTACAAAGGCCATCTGTTCCATGGTGGCATACAAGTCCGTCAGCTCCGCCGCCATACGATTGAAGTCAGTCGCCAGCTCACAGAGTTCCGCCGTTCCGCGCGGCTCGATCGTGCCGAGCAGGGTTTCCCGGCTCTGGCCGACATAACGCAGTCGCTGCGTCAGTGCGCGCAAAGGTTTGATAGTGGTATTGCGGAAAATGACGAGGGCAACGAAAATGACAGCGAGCGTTATGGTGGCGGCCACAATCATTATCAACCGACGCGCATCGCTCAGCCGTGCGTGCAACTGG
>JBFEJM010000049.1:0-9931 GCA_041553175.1 Gammaproteobacteria bacterium
CCGCGTTATGGCGAGGGCGTTATGACCGTCGATGTCGTCAGTGATCTGCGCCGCGTGTTCGAACAGCTGCGCGACGCCGGTAAAACGAAACCCGGCCAGGTGAGTTACCGTCTAAGCGGTAAAGTCGCATTAACAGGATATGGTGCCAGGCTGCCGTTCGAAAACAGTGGCGAGTTCGATTTGCGCGCCACCGAGTGAGTGCCGCCGATGGCATATCCCAAGACAGTGACAGTGGCATTGCTGGCCGATACTCATGGCGTCCTGGATGCGCGCGTTGCGGATTGTGTCGCGCAATGCGACTGGGCCGTGCATGCAGGTGATATCGGGAATGCCGCGGTATTGGATGAAATGTGTCCGCGCGAACGGCGCGTGATCGCGGTGCGCGGCAACAACGATATTGCGGCGAAGTGGCCGGCAGCGGACAGAGGCTTACTGGAGTCGCTGCCGCATGAGGCGATGCTGGATCTGCCGGGTGGTGTGCTGGCGGTGGTGCACGGCCATCGTGCCGGCGCGGTTGCGCACCGTCATCGTTATCTACGGGAACGGTATCCCGCGGTACGCGCCATTCTGTATGGACACAGTCATCGCCTGGTGTGCGATCAGGAGGAGTCTGTCTGGGTGTTGAATCCGGGGGCGGCGGGTCGCGCGCGGACCTGTGGTGGCCCGTCCTGCCTCATTCTGCGCGCTGGGATGCGCGTCTGGCGGGTGAAGGTGCGCCGGTTTTCCCCGGCTCAGGCGGCCAGCTGACGTGCCATGGCTTCCAAAGCTTCGTTGGATTCAAACAGTTTTGCGGTGATATCGCGAGCCTGCTGAAGTGTGAGACCCAAAGCGGTCAGCGCCGCGGCCGGTGGTTCGCCGTCTGCCCCTTCGCCGACGCCATGTGCCCGCAACAAATGGTCAACACAGAGAATCAATTGGGCGTAATCGGCATCAGCACCGTTGTAGAACTCGTTATGGTGTTCGCGGCAGGAGACGATGACAGCTTCCGGCATGTTCCAGGACGACATCAGCCAGGCACCCAGCTGAGTGTGTTCAACCCCGAGGACGCGGCGCTCTATCAGTGATATCGGGATCTGCGGATTGGCGGCGACGACTTTGTTCAGCAGGAAGAACTCAGCCCGGAACAGGTGTCCGGCGAGCAGAAAACCGAAGTTGTGCAGCAGGCCGGCCAGATAGGCCAGTCCGGGTTTGAGCGGCAAACGCGGGCCGATGGCCTTGGTCAGGGCCTGTGCGAGAGCCGCACTGTAGGCGGCGTGTTTCCAGAATGCCTGCAGCCCCAGCGGTCCATCAGCGGGATTATGAAATGTGCGGCTGGCGGCCAGCCCCAGCGTCATATTTAGAACGGATTCGAAGCCAAGGACCCGTGTGATGGCCTGCGGCAGGGTGTCCACGTTGCCACGGAAGCCGAAGAATGCCGACCGCGCATAGCGGATGACCTGGGCCGTCAGGCTTGGATCACCCTGGATGATGTCGGTCAGCTGCTGAACAGTGGCATTCGCGTTATTGCGTAGACGCAGCAGTCGATTGGCCATTTCAGGCATGGCTGGCAGGCGCTCCACCTGTTCGATGGTGCGACGAATATCCTCAAGCGGGCGCAGGTCCCGCAGCGGATGGTGTTTTTCCATCTCGCCCGGCAGCATGAAATCGCGGATATCACGGCTTTCCAGTACCGAAAGTGGGCGCGCGATGGATGCCCGCCCGCTATTGCGGTGCATGGACTGGAATTCATCGCTCTGCATACGAATGAGGGAATTGTGCCGACCGGCCTCGAAATGGATCTGGCCACTGCTGGCGATCTGGTCATCGATGATGGCGTCAATCCCGTAGGGCTCGGCCAGCGGCGGTACCGAGCCGGCCTCGCAATCCGGGAAGGTCGCGGAGATTTGCTCCGGTGTCGCCGGTTTGCAATTGCGTCCGAAATGCTCGCGGATGGCGCGGAAGTCGATCAGGTAGGTGGCGGGCAGTACCGCCAGGAAGACGCCCTGCTCGTCCTGGAGCAGGACGGCGCGTGCCATGTGCTGGGGGTCGATATAGCTGGCGCTGGCGGCCTCAGTGAGGGTGCGGGTCTCTGCATGCGCAATGACCGCATAGGTCTTGTGCAGACGCTCCAGATAGGCCTGTATACGTTCGGCAATTTGCATTTTCCCCCCAACTGATCCGAGCCTAGGCCAGGGGGGGGCGCGCCAACCGTGCGCGGTTTCACAGAATGGATGCCGCCCCAGGTCTAGATTATGCCGGTTTGGTCGCCCCTGTACTCTGCGAGCGATTCAATTCGGCAACCCCGTAAGATCACAGCGCGAAGTCCGCCCACACCGGACAGTGATCCGAGGGCCGCTCCATCGCACGAATGTCATACGCAATACCAGCATTGCGGCACTTGGCCAGTAAAGGTTTAGTGGCCAGAATCAGATCGATACGTAGACCGCGCTTGGGTTCACGTTCGAACCCCCGGCTGCGGTAATCGAACCAGCTGTACTGGTCGTCGCAGTCCGGGTGCAGGCTACGAAAGCTGTCTGCGAGCCCCCAATCACTCAACCTCTGATACCAGTCGCGTTCCTCCGGGAGAAAGCTGCATTTGCCCGTATTCAGCCAGCGCTTGGCATTGTCGACGCCGATGCCGATATCGGCATCGGTCGGCGCGATATTCATATCGCCCATGACAATGAGTTGATCTGTGGGCGAGAATTGTGTTTCCAGCATTTCCAGCAGATCGGCATAGAACTGCTGTTTGGCCGGAAATTTGGTCGGATGATCGCGGCTTTCGCCCTGCGGGAAGTAGCCGTTGATGACGGTAAGCGCGCCGTCGTCCAGTTCGAAACGGGCGGTGATGAGTCGGCGCTGGGATTCCTCGCCGTCCTTGGGGAGTCCCTTGAAAATCGCCTGTGCCGGCCGCCGCGACAGCATGGCGACGCCGTAATGCCCTTTCTGCCCGTGATAATCGGCTTGGTAACCCAGTGCCCGGATCGCGTCGAGCGGGAATTCCGCGTCCTGTACCTTGGTCTCCTGGATTCCAATGATGTCGGGTTGATAGCGTTCCGTCAGCAGCTGCAACTGATGGGGACGGGCGCGGATGCCGTTGGTGTTGAATGACACAATCTTCATTTCGATGTGTTGTCCTCTGGGCTTGGATATGGGCGACATTCTACCGGACTTGGCCGGCGGAGCGATGCTGATGCGGTCCGGATGAGGGTCGGGTAGACTGCGTTGCTTCCGACACTATCCGGTAATACACATGCACACCACGGGTTCTCAGACCGTGTTGCTCAAACGGCTACTCAATCTGATCCAACGCCTCTACACCGAGACTGATGGCTATTTGGATCGGCCCGAGAATGAGCAGCTGTGGTACAACCGTGGGTATGCGAACGGCATGATCGAGGCGCTGGCCGAGCGCGGGCATGCGGATCTTGTTCTGGCCAGGTTGACGCCCGATGCGGCTGACGCGATAAGCGGTCAGGAGGCATTAAGCTGGGGCAAGGCTTATCTGCACGGTTGTGAAATGGGCGCACATGAGACGCATGAAGTACTGGGCCCGCTGCAACCTCAGAGTTGATTCCGCGCATGCTGCGGGTGGCAATGCGGACAGTATTCGCCGGCGCGGTACTGGGGAGATTCAAGCGCGTCGCCACTGACTGCCCAACCGCAGGCGGGGCAGAGGACGGACTGCCCCGGATGCAGCCCCTGCCGGACCGTGACCCGCTCATCAAAGACAAAGCATTCACCTCGCCACAGACTCTGCTCGGCGGGGATTTCCTCCAGATATTTCAGGATGCCGCCCTTGAGGTGGTAAACCGTTTCGAAGCCCTGTTCAAGCATGAATGCCGTGGCCTTTTCGCAGCGGATGCCGCCGGTACAGAACATGGCGATCTTGCGGTCGCGGGCATGCCCCAGCTTTTTGTCCACAAACGCGGGAAATTCGCGGAAGCTTTGTGTGCCCGGGTCGATGGCGCCCGCGAAACTGCCGACGGCGTACTCATAGTCGTTGCGGGTGTCCAGCACCAGAACATCCGGGTCCTGGATCAGCGCGTTCCAGTCCTTGGGGGCGACATAGGTCCCGACCTGGCGGTTGGGATTGGCCTCCGGCCGTCCCAATGTGACGATTTCCCGCTTGATGCGCACTTTCATGCGCTGAAACGGCAGCTGAGATGCCTGCGATTCCTTGTGCTCGATATCAGCAAAACGGGCATCGGCGCGCAGCAGCGCCAGGAATGCATCGATTGAGGCTCGGCTTCCGGCGATAGTGCCATTGATGCCTTCAGGGGCGATCAGCAGCGTGCCGAGAATCGACCAGCGGGTGCAGGCCTGCTGCAGCTGTGCCTGCAGGTTCGCGCAGTCGTTGATTGTCACGAACTTATACAGCGCCGCAACCAGTACAGGCGCGGCGGGAGCGGAAGGGTCCGGGTTGGGTGCGGGGTTCGGCATGGCGAGGATTATATCGCAGACAGGGCGTTTACGGATGCCGTTGGTCCGTCGCTATCCGAAAGCGGCGCAATTTCCGCCCGCCTGCGCTAGCATGCGGGTTGGTTCCTGAGCGGATAATGCGAGGCAAATATGCAGCCTGATAAACCGGCGACATCGCGTGCGCGCGTTAAGCGCTATCTGCTGGCAGGGGTGTTGACGGCCATTCCGATCTGGATCACTTGGTCGGTGTTCGAATTTCTGCTCAACCAGCTCGCGCGCCTGGGGCGCCCCGGGGTGCAGGTTCTGGTCAAGGCGGTCGAGCCCGGCTGGCCCACAGTGGCGGTCTGGCTGGCGGATGCGCGTCTGCAGTCTATCGTCGGTGTAATGGTCGTTCTCCTGGCGCTGTATGTGCTTGGTTGGTTTGCGACACGCGTCCTGGGGCGCCGTATCCTCGATCTGTTCGATGGTCTGATGCAGCGGATCCCGGTGGTCAAGAAAGTCTACGGCGCTGTAAAACAGCTGATGCGGGTGCTGGAAGATAAGCCCGACGGTGTGCATAGGGTAGTCCTGGTGGATTTCCCTCATCCTGACATGAAGGCGGTCGGGTTTGTAATGAAAACCTTCCGTGAGGAAAACAGTGGCCGTGATCTGGCCGCCGTATATGTGCCGACAACGCCCAACCCGACCTCGGGCTACCTTGAAATCGTACCCGTAGGGCGATTGACGGAGACAGCGTGGAGCATGGACGAGGCAATGACGTTCATTGTTTCGGGCGGTGTGGTTGCTCCTAGTGGTTTTCGTTTCGGTGCGCCCGCGGAATGCGGTTCCGCAACAACGAAAACAGACCTATAATTCGCGCCGGCTCCAATTCGGAGTCGAGTTGCTGTTTCTCTGAAACGAATATTGGAGGTTGATATGCTGCAAGCCGGACAACTCGCGCCGGATTTCGATCTGCCTGACGCGGATCTGCGGAAGGTTTCCTTGTCGGCTTTACGCGATAAACAGCATATTGTGCTGTACTTCTATCCCAAGGACGATACGTCCGGCTGTACGCTGGAAGCGTTGGAATTCACAAATCTCGCTGACGACTTTGAGCGTGCGGGCTGTACTGTGCTCGGTGTAAGTCGTGATGACTGCAACAGTCATGCGGCATTCCGGGATAAGCATGGTCTGGCTGTGCAGCTGCTGGCGGATGTCGATGGTGAAGTGTGTGAGCTCTTCGATGTCTGGCGGGAAAAGGAAAAAGATGGCATCAAGAAAATGGGTATCGTCCGTTCGACTTTTGTGATCGAGAAAGGTGGCGTGATCCGCCATGCGTTGTACGGAGTCAACGCCAAGGGCCAGGCTGCAGCAGTTCTGGAGCTGGTGCGCGCTTTAGGTTGACAGGCTGTGACGCCGCGAGAACGTTATGAGGCGGATATCGCGCGTGCTTTAGTGCGGCCAGATGCCGCGCAGTCTCAGGCTGTAGAAGTCATTCAGCAGCTTTACGATGCACTCGTCAATGCGCCACCGCCAGCTCATGGCTGGTGGTCGCGGCTGTTTCCCAAACCTCAACGTCCTGTTCGAGGTTTATATCTCTGGGGCGGACCGGGTCGCGGTAAGACCTATCTGGTGGATAGTTTTTTCGAATGACTGCCCCTGGTTCATAAGCGGCGAGTGCATTTTCATCGCTTCATGCAGGAGATTCATGAGCAACTGAAGACTCTGCCCAGAACGCCTGATCCTCTTGTCATTATCGGTAAGCGTATGGCGCCCAAGGTCAAGGTGCTGTGTCTGGATGAGTTTCATGTTCTGGATATCGCTGATGCCATGCTGCTGGCCGGCCTGTTGCGCGCAATGTTCGACGCGGGTATCACATTGGTGGCAACGTCGAACACCGCTCCCGATGAACTCTACTTGAATGGTTTGCAGCGCGACCGTTTTCTGTATGCGATTGACCTGATCAAAGCACATACCCTGACAGTTCATCTCGATTCCGCAACAGACTTCCGCTGCGAACTGCTCGATCGCAGTGGTACCTATCATGTCGCGCGGGCGGCGCAATCGCAGGATCTATTGGCGCAGCATTTTTCCAGGCTGGCGCCGGCGTCGGCGGAATACAGTCAAGTGATTACGCTGAATCAGCATCGTGTACCGGTGGTGGCGATCGCGGATGACGTTGTCTGGTTCCGGTTTGCGGATTTGTGTGAGGCACCACTCTGGGCACGGGATTTTCTGGAGATCGCGCAGAGCTTCCACACTGTGCTGCTAAGTGATATCCCGCGCATGGATGAAAGCCGGGACGACGCAGCGAAACGATTTATGCATCTTATCGATGCGTTCTATGATCACAATGTGAAGCTGGTGGCGACCGCCGAGGATGTGCCAGACAAACTCTACGCCGGACGTTACTTGGCATTCGCTTTTCAGCGCACGGTGAGTCGCCTGGTTGAAATGGGTTCACATCGGTATCTGGCGAAACCACATCGCTGCTGAAGCGCGGGCAGCCCTGTAATGCTTCAATGAAAAACGCCGACCCTAGGGTCGGCGTTTTCGAGTCGTCAGACAGCTATTGTTCAGACACAACCGGTCGGCTTGGGCAGCCCGCCCCATTTGCAGATCAGTTTCATGGGGCCCTTTTTGAACACGTCATACAGGTGCTTGCTGTCTACCCCCATTGCTTTGGAAAACTTGCGGATGGGCGGTACCACGCCATCGTCTTCGTACATCCTTCGCGCCTCGAGGATGAAATTCATGATTTCTTCCGTGATCTCCATTTCGTCCTGAGAGGCGAGTTCGCGCGCGATCTCTTCAGACCATTCGTCTCGGTTGACCAGAAATCCTTCGTTGTCAGTGGCAACAGACAATTGTGCGCTCATGCGGTACTACCTCTTGGTCAGATTCTGTGCGGTCAGATGCCGCGTTGTAAAGCCATTGTGCCCGTTTAATCGGCACGGGGTTGGCGCGTAGTGTACCAGGGTGACGTGTTGTTCGCGACAACGACTGACTAATTTACAATAAGTAATATAGGCTTATTCCGTGCTGATCGCGGCTTGGTCAGATATCGCCGGTTTGTGATGGAAGACTTGGCGTGGCAATACCTTAATGACTATGCTGGGCGAAAATATGCCATGTGACAGGAGATTTGCATGAAAATTCGTTTCGGACGACAGCTGGTCGAGATCTGTTCTATAGGTGTGCTCGCACTCGCTTCGGTTGCGGGTTCGGTCTTCGCTGAAGATGTAGTCGTCGGTGAAAAGCCTGAAGGTTGGGTCGAGCGCGCGATATTCACGTCAGCGATCGATAATCGGGAACCGGTCGACGAGCTGGTGGCGGTCGGCGGCGATTTGCAGGAGATTTACTTCTTTTCGGAACTCAGACAGCTCGCGGGTCGAACAGTGACACATCGCTGGGAATATGAGGGCGAAGTCGTTTCAGAAGTTCCCTTCGAGGTTGGTGGGCCACGCTGGCGGGTTTTTTCCAAAAAGACCCTGCTCCCAACCCAGGCAGGCAAATGGGCAGTGGTCGTGGTTGACGAGTCAGGTTGGGCTCTGCACGCGGTAATGTTCGATTATCGCCCAGCTGTAGTCACACCGGTTGGCGTTGACGTGGTAGAGGGAATGGGGAATGAACCCATCGATACCGATGCCGATGCCCCCCTTGAAGTCCCGGTGATCGAGCCTGTTCTTGAACTGCCGGTGGAGTCCGCCATGGATGCTGAGATCCCGCCCGCCGGAGACGACTTGCCGCTCAATGCAGATCAACTACCGCCGCCGGCGCCGGAGCAACTTCGGATGGAGTGACTGCACTGGATTGGCTGTAGCGTTCAGCCGCTAACTCGCTCTGCGCCGGCGGCGTGCTTTCCAGTACGGCAAGCTGTTCCTTGAGACGTTGTTCTGCGTCTTGACGAACTCGCTTCTCCTGCGCTTCCAGAGAACGGCTCCAGGATGGATCGATCAGCCCTGTTTTCGGTGCGGGCGTAACAGCGGCCGGAGTTGGATCAACGTCCTCTACCGCAGTGGTCTCAGCGGTTTTAGGCATGCTTACAGTTGCAGTAGTTACCGACGTCGCCACTTCAAGAATATCGTCGGGTACAACGGTTTTGATCTTTGCGACGGCCTGAGAGGCGCCTTCTCGTACTTTTTCAGCGGCCTCCGGTACGGAATTCGAAGTCAACATGAAGAAGGTGGCCGTTGCGCCAAGCCCGACACCCAAGACGATGAAAAGCCCGAACGCCATCGCGCGCCACGCGGCAGATGGTTGAGCGCTGTATCTTGCTGTTGATTTGCTGAGTTTGCGCCTGTCAGCGCGCGTCGTCGCTGTGCTGGATTTTGATTTAGGCCTGGGTTGAGCCGGCTGCATCTCCAAAGTCGTGGCTGCAGTTTGGTCACGATTAAAGCTTGCTTTGCTGTGCCCCAACAGAACCGCTAACTCGAAATCTGCTGATTGCTTCGGTGCTTGTTGTGGCTTGGGTGGCGGTTGCACTGGTCCCATTTTGGTGCGCAGCTCGGCCATTTCCTTTTTTGCCTTGGCCAGCATCCTTTCCGCAGCAGCGATACGGTCGCGCGCGATATGGTGGGTTCCCCCCGTGCGTGTCAACTCGGCCGCGGCTTGATCGCGTACTTTGCGTGCGGTTTCAGCCAGGTGTTCGAGTTCGCGCAACCGTGCGTCACCATTGAACACAGATTGTGCCAACGGTTGGTCGCTGCATTGCTGCGCAGGTTGCTGGTGCCCGTGCTGAAACTTTGTCGCTCTCATATCCACTTGCCTCATCCATGCCGGTCGGATCGGAGTGCTCGATTGGGCAGTTATAGCCGCTGGTCAGGGTAGTACTCCGAACACCTGAATGCCGGTCAGTTAGGCTCAAGACTATTCTTTTGCCACATTTTATAACCGGTACCGGGTCACATCTTGATTGCCAACTGGAATACAAATTCATAATTATTCAGGGAAAATGAATCTATATCGCAGTATGGTGCCTATCTTTAACGGCCTCGGGTGGTATCAGCTTGAGCTTGGGCGGGGCGGGAAACTGGCATTTGACGAAAGCGGCGCTAGGCTCCAGAGTATGGCCGCGTCGCATAGTCGCAAGAAACCTTGGGGATACGTTGGTTATGGCTTCAGATGTCAATGATTTGACCGTCAATTATGAAGAGGACGGCGTTCTGGTAGTTAAAGAATTGGATAAGAAGATACTGACCAAAGGTGCTTGGTCCACGGTCATCTTCCGCTACCGGGATTGGGATAAGAGCAAAAGCGATTATGGTCCGGACCGCTTTACCATTCGGCGGTACCAAAAACGCAGCGGCGAATATGTACAAAAATCAAAGTTCAACATTTCAAGCAAAGACCAGGCACAGGGTCTGATCGACGCATTGGAAGGTTGGATAGCGGACTAGCTTGCGCTCGAATTTCGGGGCAGAGGGGTGTGTGATATCGGTTTGATCTATTTGTGGCCTGAAAAATGCATTTTGTCAGGTCAGCCAATCCGGCCGGATCGCGTGCGACGGAGGTGAGTCGATATGCGAAGTTACATCAGACACCCATCGGA
>JBFEJM010000050.1:0-9656 GCA_041553175.1 Gammaproteobacteria bacterium
ATTCCTGTATACCCGGTCCGTGCCGTTGCTGAATGCGTTCGTTGGCTTCCTTGAGTTTCTGGCTCAGCACGTCGATATCGACCGGCTTGTGCAGATAGGCGAAAGCGCCAAGACTCATGCAGGTTTCGCGGTCCTCGTCCGAGCCATGCCCGGTCAGGACGATCACCTCGACCTCGGGCCGGGTCTGTTTGACCTGCCGCAACACCTCGATACCGTCGATACCCGGCATCATCAGATCGAGCACCATGACCTCCGGTTCATCCCGCGCGATCAGCCCCAACGCCGACTCCCCATCGTAGGCCACGGCCGTCCCCATGTTGCGCAGCTGCAGACGCTCCGACAGGGTCTGCACGAACTGCTGCTCGTCATCGACCAACAACACCCGCGACGGTGCCTCGACCTGGTATCGACGATAGACATCATCCTGGTGGTAGCCGCTGCCGACCTGGGTTTCCACTCCGCGCACACCGGTGACAGTGCCGGCGATCGCCTTTAGCTCGTCTTCCAGCCGCTTGAGCATCAACACGTGTTTATTGATGGTGATCTTGATATTGCCCTTGCGGGCGCAGACATCGACTGCGTGCCCTTCTCTGGCCAGCGCCACCGCCACCCGCGAGGACAGAATGAAATCCTGCACGGCCTGGCGCGAACCGGCATTCATGGCGAGTTCCGGCAGCTTGGCATGATCCTCGATCAGCGTGGCCGCCTCGCGCACGCTGCTGTCGTCCATCGGTATGACCATGTCATAGAGTTGCGGGCTCCAGGGGCCATCGACACCGCGCAACGACTTCACCAAATGGGCACGTTCCTCATCCAGCCGGGTGATGGTCTTGATCGCCTCCTGCTCGGGCAGACCCCGTTCCTCGCCGGCCACCGCAACCCGCGTCTTCAGATTCGCGATCAGGCATACACGCAACACATGGGTGATGTCATGCGGAATCAGATGCGCCAGATAACCCGCCACCAGAACGTTCTGCTCGGCCAGGGCTTCCGCCACCGCCAGCCGCAGATAGGCCAACGCGCGCTCCTTTTCGTGAGTGAATTTATTGAAGACGGACGTAGTGGACGAAAATGCCTTATCCAGCCGACGGCGGTCGATACCCGACAAGTGCGACGCATCGTCCAGGATACTGGCATGGGTGACCAGCCGACAGCCGGTGTGATCGAACACTTCACGCACCACCGAGTCGGCCCTGCAGAACTCCCCGTAGAAAACTGAAATATTCGGCATGTTCCGTCCCTCGTCTAACCCGTTCCGGTCTGTTCCGTCACCATCGTCAACGGGCATTCCGACCGATCGCCGCCCTCATGCACCCGCCGATGCACCAGACTGATCGCCCGGCTGCTGACGGCATAGAAATGATCCTTACCGATCTTCTCGTACAAATGTGTGCGATGCAGCACCGCCATGACCGTTTCATTGACACCGCTGAGCGAGATCTCGATGCCGGCACTCTTCAGGCGGTCGACCATCAGCGACAGTGCCTCTTCACCTGAGGCGTCCAGTTCGCTGATGCCGTTGGACACCAGCAGGATATGTTTCAGTTTCGGCTTCGACAACCGGATCTGTGCAATGCGGTCCTCCAGATAACTTGCGTTGGCGAAGAACAGCGGACCATCGAAGCGCACCACGGCCAGGAATTCGCATTCCCTGAACGAGCTCTTGCCGCACTCATGTGGATCGTTGTCCTGGTCGCGGCACAAGGAGGCGATGGTCGGACGCATGCTCTTGTACAGGAACACGCCCAGCGACAAGACCACTCCGATCATGATGCCCTTGTCGAGATGCGGTGCAAACGCCAGCGTGCTGACGAATGCGATGACCGAAATAATGCCGTCGTGGCGCTGCGCCTTCCAGGCGTGCACGAAGCCCGACACATTGATCAGTCCGATGACCGCCATCATGATAACGGCCGCGAGGACCGCCTGCGGCAGGTGGTACAGCAGCGGCGTGAAGAACAGCAGCGCGATCACCACCGCCAGACTGGTGAACACACTGGACATACCGGATACTGCATTCGCCTGCAGATTCACTGCCGAGCGGGAGAACGAGCCGGACACGGCATAGCTCTGCCCCATCGAGCCGATGATATTGGCCAGGCCCTGACCGATGAGTTCCTGGTTGGGGTCAAGCCGCTGTCCGGTCTTGGCGGACATGGCCTTGGCCACCGATACCGCTTCCATGAAACCCAGCAATGCGATAATGGCCGCATAGGGCAGCAAGTGCAGCAGCGTACCGAGGTTGATCTCCGGCAAGGTGAAGCCTGGCAGCCCACTCGGCACCTGGCCGACGACAGCCCCGCCGCTGCTCACCTGTAACGCGTCTTCCGGCAGAGCCTTGTTGCCGACCAGTATGCGCCAGGTACGGCCGTCGGTTTCGACGCCCTCGGGCACGGCATCCCGCAGGAAGAAACGGTAGGAACCGTCGCCGCGCTGCTGGCCGGCGAACAGCAACCGGCGTAGCTCATTGCGGTAGGCGCGCGCCTGCAGGTTGAGTCGTTCGATCTCCACATTGATGAGACTGATGTCGTGGCGCGCATAGATTTCTGCCGTCACGTCGTTGTCCCGCTTGGCCTCCTCCAGTGTCTTGTGCAGTTCAGCACGCTCGGTCGAGAGCGGTTGCACGGTTTTGACTGAACGGTTGAACTCCCGAATCAGTTTTCGCATCTGCAGTGAATCGATGGTGGAAATATGCGTGCTTACGTTGTGCTCGAAGCCGGTCGCCCAGGACAGGAGTGTCGTCACCACCACGGCCACCAGCACACTGGGTATCTTGCGCGAAACGCGGGTCAACCCGAACATAATCGAAAATGCCAGCACGCCCATGAACAATGTCGGCCAATGCGTATAGTGCATCGCCTCCTGCACCACTTGCATGATGGTCTCATAGTGATGCTTGGCGGAATCGACGTTGACGCCGAACAGTTTGGACAGCTGCGAACTGGCGATGATGATCGCCGCGGCGTTGGTGAAGCCATTGACGACGGGATGCGAGAGGAAATTGACCACCAGGCCGAGCCGCAACACGCCGAGCGTGAACTGCAACAGTCCCACCACCAGGGCCAGCATGATGGCGTAGGCGATGTAACCCTGTGAGCCGGCTGCCGCCAGCGGTTCCAATGATGCCGCCGTCATCAGCGACACCACCGCGACCGGTCCGGTCGCGAGCTGCCGACTGGAACCGAACAACGACGCGATCATGGGCGGGAGAAAGGATGCGTACAGGCCATAGTAGGCCGGCAGACCGGCCAACTGCGCATAGGCCATGGATTGCGGAATCAGTACCAGTGCAACAGTCAGACCCGCGATCATGTCGGTACGCAGACTGTCACGCCGGTAACCGCGGAACCAGGCGATAAACGGCAGCACTCTTTCCAGCCTCGGCATCATCTAAGCAGCTCCTCGTGCGAGCATACGCCGGCAGGCGCCGATGAGTTCGCCATACAGCGTTTCCGCCTGGTAGAGGTTGAAAGTCTTGAGCCGGACCAGACCGTCAACGCTCGCGAACAGGATCAGGGCCTGCCTGCGTGCGGGCACATCGACGATGGAGCCGTCCCGCTGACCACGCAATATCGCCTCTTCGAATGCATCGACGATGCAGTCATAGATATCTTCGAGGTGCTTGCGGAAAGAGGGGTTGCTGTGGGCGATCTTGTAGGAATCGTATCGGTGCAGCAGCAGAAACCGTTCAGCCATGTCATCGGCGAGATCGATATAGAAGCGGACCAGGCCTTCGACCATGACCAGACCGTTGGCGAATTCGTGCGCCGCCCGGTAGTCATCGAGCGCCCCGCGGATGGAATCGCGAAACGCCTGCAGCACCGCGAGATAGAGTTCTTCTTTGCTGCGGAAGTTGTAGAAAACCGTACCGTCCGCCACCCCCGCAAGTTTCGCCACCTCACTCATGGAGGTCTCGCGATACCCCCGCACCGAGAAGAACTCCGCAGCGACGTCGAGAATGGCCTGCTTTCGAGACACAATGATACCTGGACCGGTGGATACGTTTTGACTGAGCACTCAGTCAGATTGTTCGTACCGATAATACCCCTTCACGACGGGACGGGAATGCCTTCGCCAAGGGTTCCGAGGGGGTTCGTGCGGGAATCACGCATCTTGTTGATGTGGGTCAAAAAGCCTCAGCGCAGGGATTCCGCTTCGAGTTCCAGATAAATGCGATAGGCGTTGCCCCGGTTGCTGGCGTCAAAAGCCGGCATGTCCTGGTAAGCGGACCAATCGGCATTCTGATACGCCTCATCGAAGGAGACGAAGTCATCCACGGCACGGCCCATGACTGTGCTGACGTACTCGATATAGTCGTGGGTCGCAGCGATCGCCGCAGTGACATTGTCGGCAGGCACGCCATGGCCGGGAATCACGAAGCTGGGCGGCGGATCGAGTCGAGTGAGTTTTTCCAAACCCTCCAGCCAATGCCGGGTATCGGTCTCCGGGCTGTCGAGGAAAGGCACCCGCCCCTTGTAGATCACGTCGCCGCCGAACAGCACGCCGTAGTCCGGCACCCGCATAATGCTGTCGCCCGGTGCGTGCGCCGGACCGAGATGGCTGAGCTGGAAGCTGACACCGCCGACTTCGAAGCTGGCGGACTCATCGAACAGGTGGTCGGGGGCGACGACGTAGGTGTTTTCATCCACCCATGGGAACAGGGCCTCGCGCCGCTGCTGCAGCCGACGCTCGGCATCCTCGCCCTGACTGGCACGATTGCCGCCGATGTAACCGAGCGTCTGGCGCTGGGCCCAGACCGGCGGATTGCCCGCATGCTCCTTGAATGCCTGCAGACCGTAGACGTGATCGGCATGGTAGTGGCTGATCACGATACGATCGATGGGCTGATCGGTCACTTCGCGAATCCGCTGCAGCAAGCGATAGCCCAGCGCAGGCGTTCCCAGCGCATCGAACACGACCACGCCGCCCTCTGTCACGACAAAGCCGGCGTTGGAAGTATGCCCTTCGTTGGCGGCACCCGGCACGCCGGACAGACCGATCACATAGTAGACCGGCACACCCGGCACCTGATGCAGCGTGAACGGAAGGCTTACCGCGCCATAGGGTGTCTCCACGGCCGGTGCCGCAAGCGCATTCGGCTGCATGAATAGAAGCGCCAGAATCGGCGCCATCCAAACTGCCGTGCGCGCACGCCATTCGCGCCGGTGCTGTCTAGCGCATGTAGGCATAACCGTCCTCCTGCTGCAGACGCACAAGTTCGGCGTCAGCCATCGGCACTACTTCGACAAAGCCATGAATATCCCTGGGCTCCAGACCATGGCCTCTGGCAGCCACTTGGCACATTCTGAAGGTAATGGTGCCGCCGACCGTCAGGCTCTGCGCCCGGGTCATCAGCTCCTTATACTGGGAATACTTTGCGACTGCGAAGAACGGAATCTCGCCGCCATGCAGCACCAGAACGATGGATGCGCGAAAGGGATCGGATTCATACAGATTGTTCAGGTAACTCACGCGATCGAGCACCTGGGAAAAACTCTCGACGCTGCGCACCGACACGTCATAGACGACCTTGTGCGGCTCGTAGTCGATTACCTCGGCTTCGGCCCTGCCCCAGGGGGCGGATGATTCCGCGCCGGCGGAGGTGAACAGGCATGCGGCAATGACTCCGATAAAAACTCGACAGTGATAGATTGACATATCGCTCCCTCAATAGTCTTTAAGTTGCTGCGTCCGTCGCTCCGTGTTGGGACAGCTCATCCGCAGGATACGGTTCCAGCGCGTGTAGTCATGCGATCAGACGGCCTGGTGACCCGTAAATCAGCCCTACTAACCAATGCATTTGTGCGGACATCTCAGACGGCGACGATGGTCGTGTTAGTAATAACACAGAGTCGCAGCTGATCAAACACGTGAGACTGCAATGTATTTTATTTCGGCGTAAATCAGGCGAACGTCGTTCAGTCGGTCAGTGCGTACACCACAATCGTGTCGCCTTCGATGCGCCATTTCAGATCGAAATCGTAGATCCTCATGCCGTAGTCGGCTTTGGCATCGGACCCCGAATGATAGGATGGTCGCGGATCGTATTGCAGAATCTGCCGCAAAGTGTCCTCAAGATCGGGTAATTCGTCCTCATGGCGACGGATCGCATCCATTGCCTGCTCTGTGAAACGCACCGCCATTTTCTGCGCCGGCCGATCCGGCGCATAACCGCTCCGAGCGTCCGCGATCGCGTCGACGTAAGGCAGATAGGGTTTGATATCCAGCACCGGCGTGCCGTCGATAAAATCACCGCCGACGATATTGAGACGAATGCCTGCCGCGTGCTCCTCGATCGCGGAGAGCTCTACCACCGACAGACCAATGGGATTGGGTCGAAACATGGAGCGGCTGGCGAATACGCCGACCCGCTCGTTACCGCCCAGACGGGGCGGACGCACAGTCGGTTTCCATGCCTCACGAATTGTCTTATGAAACACAAACGTGATCCAGATGTGAGAGAACGCCGCGAGTCCGCGAAACGCCTCCGGTCTGGCATAGTCGGAAAGGATGTCGATGGTCGCGGGCACCCGCACCAGCCCCGGCTGGCGCGGAATGCCGAACTTCTCCTTGTAACAGGAACGGACGGTGCCGATGGGTACAAAGTTGAATGTTTTGATCACGATCCGTCCTTCACTTTCACTCGCTCTTTCCGAAAAGGATACCATCAGTGGCACTGACTGCCCTTCGATCAATGATTGACCCTGACCGGGTGAACGGCAACCATGGGCCGTATCCATCGACTAAACTTAAACCAAATGACATGACATCTGACCGTCGTCGGAAGGTTATGGATGTGCCCGACCCCCGCTGGGAACATTTCGAACATGAGGCCGATATCGGCGTGCGCGGTATCGGCACAACCCCCGCCGACGCGTTTGCGCAAGCGGCGCTGTCTGTCTGCGCGATTATTACCGATTTGAATCTGATTGCCGCCGATCAATTGGTGAAACTGGATTGTGAAGAGCCTGATCTCGAATTGCTGCTGGTCGATTGGCTGAACCTGGTTATTTTCACCATAGCGACCCGCCGACTCCTCTTCAGCCGTTTCAGTATACGCATCGACAATGGCCACCTCACCGCAAACGCCTGGGGCGAAGCTATCGATGTAAAACGTCATCAGCCCGCGGTGGAAGTCAAAGGCGCAACCTACACAGAACTCGCCGTCTATGAAAGCGACGGCGAATGGATCGCGCAGTGTGTCGTTGATGTTTAGTTCACCAGAGAGTGAATGCGATGGATATGCAACGCCTGCAGAAGATCTCGGAACACAGCTGGCGTATCGAGCCCAGGGGTGACATGCATGTGCCCGGTATCATATTCGCCAGCGAGGCGCTCGTTCGCGACATGGACGACAAGGTGTTCGATCAGGTCACGCAGGTCGCCATGCTGCCCGGCATCGTCGAGGCATCCTTTGCCATGCCGGACGCACATTGGGGCTATGGCTTTCCGATCGGCGGCGTGGCGGCATTTGATCCGGCGCAGGGTGGCGTCGTATCGGGCGGCGGCGTCGGTTTCGATATCTCCTGCGGTGTCCGCACGCTGCACACGAATCTGACTGCGGAACAAGTGATGTCATCGCAACAGAAACTGGCAGACGTGTTGTTTGAACATATCCCCGCCGGCCTGGGCAGTACCGGCTTATTACATCTCAATCCGCCCGAAATGAACGCGATGCTGCGCGGCGGTGCTCGCTGGGCAGTCGAACGTGGCTACGGCGATCCGGCCGATCTGGAGCGGATCGAGGAACAGGGCTGCATGGCCGACGCCGAACCCGAGCAGGTATCGAGCCATGCCAAAGACCGGCAAAAGAACGAAATGGGAACGCTCGGATCCGGCAATCACTATCTGGAAGTTCAGCGCGTGGTGGACCTCTATGACACGGACATCGCCCAAGCCTTTGGCATCGCCAAGGGTGATATCAAGATCAGCATTCACTGCGGCTCGCGCGGCCTCGGCCATCAGATCGGCACGGAGTTTCTCAAGGAAATGGCGGTCTCGGCGCAGCAGCATGGCATCCATCTGCCGGATCGCGAACTCGCCTGCGCACCGCTCGACTCCGATCTGGGACGGCGTTATCTCGGCGCCATGCGCGCCGCCATCAACTGCGCCCTGGCCAATCGCGAAATCATCACCCACCTGACCCGCAAGGCGGTCGCGAAAATCTTCCCCCACTGCCGACTCGATCTGCTCTACGACGTCTCGCACAACACCTGCAAGCTGGAACAGCATCAGATAAACGGCGAACTGAAATCGCTCTACATCCACCGCAAGGGCGCCACCCGCGCCTACGGCCCGGATCACCCCGCCCTGCCCGACGCCTTCCGCGCCGTCGGCCAGCCCGTTCTGATCGGCGGCACCATGGGAACGGCATCCTATATTCTCGCCGGCACCCGCGAAGGCATGAAGTTGGCCTATGGATCGGCCTGTCACGGCGCCGGACGCAGCATGAGCCGGCGCCAGGCGACACGGCAGTGGCAAGGACGCACCGTGGTGCAGGAACTGAAAGAGCGCGGCATTCTGATCCGCAGTCCGTCGCTGCGCGGTGTCGCCGAAGAGGCGCCGGGTGCGTACAAGGATGTCAGTGCCGTGGTCGAGGCCGCACATCAGGCCGGGCTCGCGCGACTGGTGGCTAGACTGGAGCCGCTGATCACGGTGAAGGGATAGACCCCGGTCGGCGCGCGCTTCACCAACCTGCCAATCCAAGCGGACATTCGCGATTGATTGTCCAGGGTCTTGAATCGGCGATAACCGGATATTGTCGTCAACCAGTCAGCATGGCGAACGGAAGGCTATAATCGACTCTGCACAGCCCTTAACCGTTTTCTAATTCAGCGACTGATCCGGCAGTGAAAGATGACATATGGCGATCCGTATTTGGGATTTCGTCTATTAGTGAACGTTCGAACCCGTGGGTCTTTGGAATAACTGTCAGCGACACAACGCAATAGGAGAAACGATACCATGTCTACATCCAGACACTTGGTCTTGATCTTGGGCTCCATCCTCGCCTTCCAGGCTTATGCGTATGAAAATCTGGTCGGTGAATACACAGGAAAACTCAACAGCGTGGAGGGTTACAGCGGAAAGGTGGGTGATCCTTGCGTCGTGATGATCGAAACATCGGATAAGTACGGCGGCTCCTGGATTTTCGAGATACGCAACGTTGAAAAACTTGTGATGGAAACACGGAAAGTGGAACAGGCGCTCAAGCAAGAATCCGACACCGCGAAGATCCACACGCCCGGGAGAAGTGGCGGCGTGCCCGCGGAAATTGTAGTTCTGAAGCTAACTGGCGATGGCACTATACAAAGCTTGAAATTGGGGCTTCACGGGGGAATCCCGCGCCGGGAAAAATCGGTCGTATGCGGTGATGTATTAAAAAACTAGGAAATCGCGCGGGCGTTTCCATTCGAATTCGCCGCGCTTACAGCAAGCATAGCCTGGGTTGAGCGGGAGCTAAACCCAGGTTTCACGTTGTTCGACCCAGGGTGCGTGTTCTGATCACGACAAGGGATAGTCCGCTAGGAGATGAATCGTTTCAGGAAGCGCCTGACCTTGCCTTCCGGCTGCTCTTCGCTGTCCAACAGACGCCCGGTAAAATCCGCCTGACCGTGCTCCCTGTCCTCGCCCAGCAGTTCGGCCTTGAACGCCTC
>JBFEJM010000051.1:0-9644 GCA_041553175.1 Gammaproteobacteria bacterium
TCACACACATGGTGGCGCCGGCGCATGAAGCACTGCAGTGTGCCGAGTGTCACAGCCGCGACGGTCTGTTGAAAAATCTTGGGGGCATCTACCTGCCGGGGGCGGGTGGGTATCGCTGGCTGGATCGTATCGGCTTGTCACTGGCGTTGCTTACGCTGTTCGGCGTTCTCGTACACGCAGCCCTGCGCATTTATATGCATGTCAAAGAAACGAGGTAGCCGACGATGCTGAGCCGTAGAGAACTGCTTCGACTGTTTGCCCTGGCAGCCGCAGGCGCACTGCCGTTCAGCGCCATGCTGCGGGAAGCCGCTGCCGCTCCGCGTGACGCGAAGAAACTGCTCGCAGAGCTTACCGGGGATGGCGAGCAGACTCAGGGTGGTGTGGAAATCGTGATCCCGTCCGTCACGGATCAGGCGCGTTATATTCCCATGCGTGTCAGGGTGGACAGTCCAATGACGGAAGAAGACCACGTCAAAGCCATCCACGTCGTCGCCGAACGCAACCCGACCCCGGCCATCGCGTCCTTTCACCTCGGTCCGGCCAATGGCAAGGCCGAGATTTCAACGCGTATCCGCCTGCTGCAGACACAGATCGTGGTGGTGGCAGCGGAAATGAGCGATGGCAGTGTGCGCATCGGCAAAGCGATGTGCAAGATCACCGGTGGCGCAGGAGCCTGTGGCTGATGAGAAACCGGCTGCATATGAAAGTACCTGAAAAAGTTGCCCGCGGCGACGTGGTGCGGCTTATGGTCAAGCTTAACCACCCGATGGAATCCGGCTGGCGAACCGGACAGGACGGCCAGGTCGTGCCGCGCGCACTGGCCAACAGCTTCGTCTGCATGTTCAACGGGCTGGAGGTGTTCCGCGCCGATCTCGACTCGGGAACCTCATCGGATCCTTATCTCTCTTTTTACCTGCGCGTTGACGAAAGCGGCAGCGTGCGTTTCGTATGGACAGGTAATGACGGCACTCAGGTCGAGGAAACAGCGCGAATCGAAGTTGATTCCACTTAGCAGGACAAACAACAGGTCAGAGAACACTGCACGGGAATACCCCCGCCTGATCGAACAGCCCAACAACACGCCCTCGCATCACGTTCCCAAGAAAGTGAACCATGTCACGCAAGCACCGTTGCTACTCGCTCGGTGTGCCGCGGCACTACTCTCTAGGTTTTTCCTCGTTCCCGCCGCAACTCGATCACGACCAGCACCAACGGTGTCCCATGTAAAAAAATCGAAATATATCGATCGGCTTGACGAGTTCAGCGGAGAAAAGAAATTTCAACTTCTTCCAGAGTGCGGTTCCTGAGAAAACGGTGCCAATGCGAGGAGCGCGGCCAGCGGCAAAGAATCGATGAAGGTATGTTATCCAGCCAACGAAGTCAGCGCAAAACTGTTGCCGGTTTTCATCACGGTGTTTGCGCGTCAGTGTAATGGTGCCTTCACCATCGATAAGGCCGGCGATATAGGCGGCCTCTGTGGGCACGAGACAAGCGGTGGTCTTATAGGTATTCATCCTTGAATCCCTCAAATAAGAAGACCCCGACTTTTGGTCGGGGTCCGGTATTGGTGGAGGCGGCGGGACAGCTGGTTCCCTATCTTTCGATAGAGGCTGGACTATACCTTCATCCTGTTGCTTGGATTTTCATCCAAGGCAGGATGCGGGGCGTGTTATCCGCAGTTTGGTTTACTGCGAATCCTAGTGCCGGCTCCGTTCTAAAGAACTCAGCCGGTCTATGAGTCTCTACAGGGCAGGCCTGAAGTTAGCCTTCTTCCTACCCCTCGGTATTGCCCTGGCAGTTGCCTGCGTTAGGTTTCACCGATGTGAGCCCCGTGTTCACTCTGACCTTGCGGCCAGAGGCGACCCGTTTGTTGATCGAACCCGCGTCCGTAAGTGATCCGCCTTCGGCTCTACATGCTTATCCTGTCAATTAGTTTAACCGGCTGCTACCCGACGGGCAGGGAAAACAGACGGCGATCCCAGTTAGGTTTTAACGGGTCGGCCCTGGGAGAGCGTCACCGCGATCCTGCGAGAATCGACGCCGGAGATTGGACGCGCAGGCGCGGCTCCAGTCCGACGGCACCCTACTGGGTTTTAAGCAGCGAGTGCGTAGTTGTCGTCGTTGGCAACTATAAGTTTGCAGAGTGATTAACGAGGGCACTGCACCTCGGCATGCACCTAAGGTTTCGCAACCCACGTCGAAGCCAGGTCGCCCCCAAAGATGTTTACTTCCTTACCTACTGCAATAACAGCCGCAGTATATCACACCGCGATTCCCCGGCCCGTTGGTAATCGGTCTTCAGACCGGCTCCTAGTGGAGTCCTGAGTGGGCGCGAGGAATCGCGGCTCGTATATAGTTATGGGCCCGCGGCGGGCTTTTTTCAAGTCGATATTCGGGAAAAGATCAATGCGGCGGCAGGAATGTGGAAATTGAGCCGAAATCAGCCGCGCCGCAGAATGCGCTGCTTCTCGCGCGCCCAGTCGCGATCCTTCTCGGTGGCGCGTTTGTCGTGTTCCTTCTTGCCCTTGGCCAAGCCGATTTCAAGCTTGGCGCGACCGTGCTTCCAGTACATGGCCAGTGGGACGATGGTATAGCCCTTGCGTTCGACCGCGCCGATCAGCTTGTTCAGCTCGAAACGGTGCAGCAGCAGTTTGCGGGTGCGGGTTGCGTCCGGGCTGATGTGGGTCGAGGCGGTCAATAACGGCGTGATGAGACAGCCCAGCAGCCAGGCCTCACCGTTTTTGATGATGACATAGCTGTCGACCAGCTGAACCTTGCCGGCGCGCAGGCTCTTCACTTCCCAGCCTTCCAGCGTCAGGCCGGCTTCCAGGCGGTCTTCAATGGAGAATTCGTGACGGGCCTTTTTGTTCAGCGCGATGGTATTGCCGCCGCCCGCCTGTTTGGTTTTTTTCGTGGCCATTCGCGCATTATATGTCGAGGTGCTTCGTTACGGCCATCTGTGTGACGGGCGGAGTTGAGACAGCAGGTGATTTCCCGGACAATGACCGCGAATATGACCTCAGAGGGGCTGACCCTGCAATGACGCGGCGAACTTCGATCCACGGTGAGTGGTCTTCCCGCCTGGCCTTTATTCTCGCCGCGACCGGATCGGCTGTCGGGCTGGGTAATATCTGGCGCTTTCCCTATATCACGGGGGAAGGCGGCGGCGGTGCCTTTGTCCTGGTTTACCTGTTCTGTGTGCTGATTATCGGTGTTCCCATCATGATGGCGGAGATCATGCTGGGCCGTCGCGGTCGCCAAAGCCCGTTGAACACCATGCGTACCCTGGCCGAGGAGGAGGGGCGTTCGCGCGCCTGGCAGGGCCTGGGCTGGATGGGCATGGTGGCGGGCTTTCTGATCCTGTCCTTTTACAGTGTGGTTGCGGGCTGGACGCTGGCCTATGTTTTCCGGACCGGTGCCGGCACCTTCACCGGCGCGACGGCGGACGGTGTGAAGGCGATCTTCACCGGCTTTGTCGCCGATCCGGAACGGCTGCTGGCCTGGCATACCATATTTATGGTGATGACCATTGTGGTGGTCTCGCGCGGGGTCAAGAGCGGCCTGGAGAAGGCCGTGCGCTTTCTGATGCCGACGTTGTTCGTGCTGCTGGTAGTGATGGTCGGCTATGCAATGAATACCGGTGCCTACCAGGAAGCCATCGATTATCTGTTCAAACCGGATTTCTCCAAGCTCACGGGTAAGGTCGTCCTGAGCGCGATGGGGCAGGCGTTTTTCAGTCTCAGCCTGGGCATGGGCGCCATTATGATCTACGGCTCCTATCTCTCGCATACCGCGTCCATCACACGCATGACCTTCATAATCGCGTTCATGGACACCCTGGTTGCGGTGCTCGCGGGGTTGGCCATTTTCCCGCTGGTGTTCGCCTACGGGCTGGAGCCACAGGGTGGACCCGGACTCATCTTCATGACCCTGCCGATCGCCTTTGGCCAGATGCCGGGCGGCGCGCTGTTCGGCGCACTGTTCTTTGTGCTGCTGGTGTTCGCCGGTTGGACCTCGGCCATTTCGCTGCTTGAACCCATAGTCACCTGGCTGGTGGAGAACAAGGGCATGAACCGGGTCAAGGCCGCGGCCTGGGCCGGGCTGTCGGCCTGGTTGATCGGCATCGGCTCGCTGTTCTCGTTGAATATCTGGTCCGACTACAAGCTGTTCGGCAAAACCATGTTCGACCTGGTCGAGTTCGCGACGGCGAATGTCATGTTGCCGCTGGGTGGCTTATTGATTGCGATCTTTGCCGTCTGGATGATGTCCGATGAATCGAGCCGCAGTGAGCTCGGCCTGAATGAAGGCATCGGCTACCGCACCTGGCGCTTCCTGGCCCGCTACCTCGTGCCGGTGGCGATCATCCTGGTGTTCCTGAATGTCACCGGTCTTCTCGCGCTGTTGATCGAGTAAACCCCTTTGCCATGAAAGTTTGATGAAAACATCGATCCACAAGTCGGCGCTGGTGCCCTATACGCCTGCGGAAATGTTTGCCCTGGTCAATGATGTGGCGTCTTATCCCAAGTTCCTGCCCTGGTGTCGCGGGTCGGCCATACTGTGGCAGGGCGAGGATGAACTGAAGGCATGCATCGATATGGCCAAGGGCAGCATGCACAGATCGTTCACCACGCATAACCGGTATCAGACCGACAAGATGATCGAGATTCGTCTGGTCGAGGGTCCGTTCCAGCGTCTGGACGGCTACTGGCGCTTTGATGCCCTGGGTGAGACAGCGTGCAAGGTTACGCTGGATCTGGAATTCGAATTTGCCAGTCGCATGTTGAGTATGGTGGTCGGGCCGGTGTTCAGTCAGATCGCCAACACATTGGTGGATGCCTTTCAGCAACGGGCGGTACAGGTGTATGGAAAACGCTGACATGATCGACATCGAGGTGGCTTATGCGCTGCCCGATACGCAATTGATCCTGCCGCTTCGAGTGGCCAAGGGTGCGACCATCGAGCAGGCGGTGCGCACGTCCGGCATTCTGGAACGTTTCCCCGCCATCGATCTCGCCAGTCATCAGGTCGGTATTTTCGGCAAGCTGCAGAAACTGACGACTGAGTTGCGGGCGGGCGATCGCATTGAAATCTACCGGCCGCTGATTGCCGACCCCAAAGAGGTGCGCAAGCAGCGTGCCGCCGCCGGCAAGCGGATGAAGAAGGGCGGTGGGGATATCGAGGCGGAGGATTGAGCCCGTAGGGCGATATTGTTCCCGAATCCTAGATCTCATCCTCGCCGAAACCGATCCAGTGCCATAACCGGGTGAGAATGCCGCGTGCCTTGCGTGGCTGGGGCGGCACCACGATGGTCTGGGAAGGGGCATTGCCCGCGTTCAGATCGGACGGCAGGTTCGGCCGGTAGTCTCCGGCGATGCGCACCAGCACGTCGTCTTCAAAGAAGAGCGAGACCTGTTGCCGCTCGATATCGCCTTTGTTCGGGTCCATGCGATAGACATAATCCCAGCGATCGGCATGGAACACGTCCGAAATCATGGGCGTTCCCAGGGAGAACCGCACCTGGCGTTTACTCATGCCGGGTTTCAGCTGATCGACCATCTCCTGCGTGATGACGTTGCCCTGTTGAATGTCGATGCGATGAACGAATGGAAGGCGCTCCACCGAACCGCAGCCGGTCAACAGCAGGCTTGCAATCAATGCGCCAGAAATGAGAAGCTTTTGCATATAGAAGACACATCCAGCAGGGCCGAGTTGGCCGGCATCATACCCGATAAACAGATTTAGTTCACCGCCTGGCCGGAGAGAACACCATGGAATCGCAGGACTTACGCAAGGCCGGTTTGAAGGTCACGTTGCCCCGGATGAAAATCCTGGAATTGCTGGAGAGCAACACGACCAGCCGTCACATGAGTGCGGAAGATGTCTACAAGGCTCTGCTCGAGGGTGGCGAGGATATCGGCCTTGCCACTGTCTACCGGGTGCTCACCCAGTTCGAGTCGGCCGGGCTGGTGACGCGTCACCATTTCGAGGGCGGACACTCGGTGTTTGAACTCAACGAAGGCCATCATCACGATCATATCGTGTGCGTGAAGTGCGGCCAGGTGGACGAGTTCATGGATGAAACCATCGAGCAAAGGCAGAAGGCGATTGCGCAGAAGGCCGGCTACGAGATCACCGATCACAGTCTGTACATCTACGGCATCTGCGCGAAATGCCGAAAAGCGGCCAAGAACTGATTCAACTCGACGCCACCCCGCGCTAGGCCTTTTTCCGGCTGCCGCGTTTCCGCGTCGTTCCACCGCCCTGCTGGGCCAGCCCGATCATCTCTTCCGCATGGGCGCGGGTCGAGGCGGTGACCTCGAGGCCGCCCAGCATGCGCGCGATCTCGTCCACCCGTTCCGACGCCGACAACAGGCGAATGCGGGTGCGGGTGGTGGCGTCACCGGTGAGTTTCTGTACCTGACAGTGCTGATGCGCCTGGGCCGCGACTTGCGGCAGGTGGGTCACGCAAAGCACCTGGCGGTGTTCGCCCAGGCTGCGCAGTTGCCGCCCGACGACTTCCGCCACGCCGCCACCGATACCGGTGTCCACTTCGTCAAAGACCAGAGTGGGAATGCTGCTGGCATCGGTCGCGATCACCTGGATGGCCAGACTGATGCGTGACAGCTCACCGCCGGACGCGACCTTGGTCAGCGGCAACGGCGGTTGGCCGGGATTGGCGCTGACGCGGAACTCGATCCGATCCAGGCCATGCGGCGTCGGTTCGTCGCTGCTCAGGGGTTCCAGCGCGATTTCGAAGCGGCCGCCGGGCATGCCCAGTTCGTGCATGGCCGCAGAGATTTTGCCGCCCAGTCCGGTCGCGGCCTGCTGCCGTGTTTTGCGGACTTTGCGCGCCAGCGTCAGATAGTCTTCGGTCAGTCGCGCAATCGTGCTTTCCAGCGCATCGAAGTGCTCGTCGGCATGTTCCAGCTGTTCCAGTTCCTGTCGACTGCGTTCGAGCAGGCCGTGCAGCTCTTCCGGTTTGACGCGGTGCTTGCGGCCCAGCTGCTGCAGCGTCGCCAGTCGCTGGTCGAGCCAGTCCAGGCGGGCGGGATCGAGCTCCATGCCGCCGGTGTAGCTGCGCAGTTCGTCGCTGGCCTCCCGAGCCTGGATCAGCGCGCCGTCGAGGAGTTCGCAGATCGGCTGGAGTCGGGGATCGAATCGCACCAGCTCGGCGAGATCGGACTGGGCATGCCCGAGCAGGCCAGTCGCACAGACATCGTCGTCATACAGTGCCGCGACCGCGCGCTGGCAGCTTTCCAGTAGCCGGCCGGCGTTGGCCAGGCGCGCATGTTCTTCCTGCAGCTGCGGCAGTTCGTCGGGGCTCAGATCGAGCGCCTCCAGTTCCTGCAGGTGAAACCGCAGCAGCTCGCTGCGGGCGCTGCGGTCCTGGGCGGCGCCACGCAGCCGTTCGAGTTCGTCCGTGGCCTGTTTGAACTGCCGGTAGAGGTCGCGCAGGGCGCTGAGATCGGCGTCGTGACCGGCGTAGGCATCCAGAAGCTCACGCTGGATATCGCGGCGCAGCAGTGACTGATGTTCGTGCTGACCGTGAATGTCCGCCAGTAACTCACCGATTTCCTTGAGCAGTTGCACCGGTGCCGGTCGACCGTTGATGTAAGCACGGGAGCGGCCTTCGCGGCCGATGACGCGCCGCAGCTGGCAGTCGTCGTCTGCATCCAGTTCGTGCTCCTGCAGCCAGGCCTGCACCGCGGGCAGCGCGGCGACCTGAAAGGTTGCCGTGATTTCGGCCTTGTCGGCGTCATGACGGATGGCCTCGGCGCCGGCCCGGTCGCCCAGCACCAGACCCATCGCATCGACCAGAATGGACTTGCCGGCACCGGTTTCGCCAGTCAGCGCTGTCATGCCGGGCGCGAACTCCAGTTCGAGTTCGTCGACGATAGCGAAGTCGCGGATGTGAATGTGGGTCAGCATAGTTGGCAGGATTCAGGGTCGCCTGTTGATCGCGCGAACAGTTTTATTCAATTACTCGAACGTAGCAATATCTTTCCCGAATCACAGCCCCGCTTTCCGTCATTGCGGGCAAAGCTAAGCAATCTCCCGTGTTCGATAGAGCGGCCGCTGGTGGATCGCTTGGTCGCCGCCGGCTCCTCGCAACGGCGAGAATGTAACCAGACTGCTAACTGCTGACACCCCAGTTGAACTTGCGACGCAGGATTTCAAAGTAGTCGTAACCCGGCGGATGTATGAGCTTTAGCCCGTGTTCTTTTTTGCGGATGTTGACCCGGTCGCCGGGAATGAGCGCGCAGTTGACCTGGCCATCGCAGGTCATCTGGGCCTGAGTATAAGCGCCGGCATGGACGACGACATCGACCACGTTGGCTTCATTGATAACGATGGGGCGGTTGTTCAGGCTGTGCGGGCAGATCGGCACCATGACCATCGCATCGAGCGAGGGGTGCAGAATCGGGCCGCCGCCGGAAAGGGCGTAGGCGGTGGAACCGGTCGGGGTCGCCACGATCAGGCCGTCCGACCGCTGGGTGTTCAGCAGCCGGCCATCGATGCGGACCTCCAGTTCGATCATGCGGGCGATATCCCATTTATGCACGACCACATCATTGAGTGCGTCGCTGACGCCTTCGCTGATTACCTCGTCGCCGCGATACACCGTGGCGTGCAGCAGGGCGCGTTCCTCGGGTTCGTAGTGGCCGGACAGGATCTGATCGAGCTGTTCGGTCATCTGGTCGGGCGACACGTCGGCCAGAAATCCCAGCCGTCCCAGATTGATTGCGACCAGCGGTACGCCGGCCTCAGCGAGACTGCGGCCGGCATGCAGGATGGTGCCGTCGCCCCCGACTACAATGGCCAGGTCGCATTGGGCGCTCAGCTGGGCACGGTCCAGCGTCGGCAAGCTTTCGCCGGGCAATTGCTCGGCGGCACTGATGTCCAGGCTGACCTGCAGCTGATGGGTGGCGAGATGGTCAACCAGCCGGCGCAGGGTCTCGCTCACAATGGGCGCGCCCTGTTTGTTGATCAGGCCGATGTGTTTGAAGCCGTGGTTCATGGTCAGGCGACACTAGCATGAAGAGCTTAGAGCCGACAACATGAAGTCGGCGGAACCTATTCAGACGTAGTGCTTTTTTAATCAACTTCAGGTAATCGGACTGGCCCGGTATGGGTTACTGCGGAGCGCCCGGTCCGGTTTGCGCGAGGCTTAGCACTCCTATATATTGAGTGCTAATTTCGCTTAGCGTGATATTCGATTCGCTTTCGGCTATGGCTACAAAATCCCACGCTCCGGTTCTCAACGAACGTGCCCAGCAATTGCTGCGGGCGCTCATCGAACGCTATATCCGCGACGGTGAGCCGGTCGGCTCGCGGACGCTGGCGCGCGACGCCGTGCTGGATCTGAGTCCGGCCACCATTCGCAACGTCATGTCCGACCTGGAGGAACTGGGTTTCGTCACCTCGCCGCATACCTCTGCGGGCCGCGTGCCCACCGTACAGGGCTATCGCTTCTTCGTCGACAGCCTGTTGACCGTTCAGCCGCTGGACGGCCGCGATATTCAGCGCCTGCGGGCCGAGCTGGATCTGGATCTGGAGCGCAAGGATCTGGTCGACCGCGCCTCCAAACTGTTGTCCGGCATCACCCAGCTGGCCGGCGTGGTGATGCTGCCCAAGCGCAAACA
>JBFEJM010000052.1:0-9591 GCA_041553175.1 Gammaproteobacteria bacterium
AAAAACTCGTAAGGGTCACGCGGCAGGCCCGCCGTCGCGGTACTCGCAAACGCCAGCGTGCAGACCAGCATCAGGAGACGCGCCATCATGGCTGCGACACCGCGGACTCGGCGCGTATCTGTTTCGCCGCGGCCCGATCACGATTTTCCTTTTCCAGGAACTTCTCGATGGCCTCACCGGTAATGGAACCGATCTGCCGCGCCACCGGTTCACCTTCCGGTGAAATGATATAGGTTGTCGGCAGACCGCCCACGGCCAGGTCGGGAGACGGCGCCCGAATGCCATCGCTGCGCAGCACGGGGTAGGAAATGAAGTATTCGTCGACGAAGGCCTGCAGTTGTCCGGCCGGTATATCCTCGAAGTTGACACCCAGCACGACGGCGTCTTTGCCCTGATGCCGCTCATGGAACGCGACCAGATCGGGAATCTCCTCCAGACAGGGCGGGCACCAGGTGGCCCAATAGTTAAGTACCACCCACTTACCGCGGAATTCGGACAGCGCCCGCTGCTCACCATGGACATCGGGCAGGCTGAAATCGACCGGTTCGGCGTTGGCAAAACCGCCGGCAAACAGCGCCAGAAACATCATTGAACGCACTTTGATCACTACTATCTCCTTACCGCAATTGGCGGTATGTCTACCCTGCCATTGGCCCCGTTTACATGCAAGATGCTCGCCCACGTTCCCTCCCGGCGGCGTTGGCGGCTACAATGCTTAAAGACAGGCAAGCACGAAGATTTGTTCCCTCCGGACAGGAAACAGTTAATGCCCCGCATTCGCCAGGACGACGTCATCAGCAGCATCGCCGATGCCCTGCAGTACATTTCCTTTTATCACCCCGTGGATTTCATTCAGGCCATGCACCAGGCCTATGAACGGGAGGAATCCCCGGCCGCACGCGACGCCATCGCACAGATCCTGGTGAATTCACGCATGTGCGCCGAAGGCAAACGACCCATCTGCCAGGACACCGGTATCGTCACCGTGTTCCTGAAAGTCGGCATGGCGGTCGAGTGGGATGCGACCACCAGCCTTGAAGACATGGTCAACGCCGGTGTGCGCCGCGCCTATACCGACCCCGACAACCCCCTGCGCGCGTCGATAGTCAGTGATCCCGATGGGCGCCGGCGCAATACGGGCGACAACACGCCGGCCGTGATTCACACCGAACTGGTGCCCGGCGACCGGCTGGAGGTGACAGTAGCCGCCAAGGGCGGTGGTTCCGAGAACAAGGCGCGCTTCGCCATCCTCAATCCCAGCGACAACCTGGTGGATTGGGTACTCGCCCAGGTCCCGACCATGGGCGCCGGCTGGTGTCCGCCCGGGATACTCGGCATCGGCATCGGCGGCACGGCGGAAAAGGCCATGCTGCTCGCGAAAGAGGCCCTGATGGAGCCGATCGACATTCAGGCCCTGCGGGCCCGCGGTCCGACCAACCGAGCGGAAGAGCTGCGATTGGAGCTCTATGACAAAGTGAACGCGCTCGGTATCGGCGCGCAGGGCCTGGGGGGACTGACCACCGTGCTGGACGTCAAGGTACGGGACTATCCCACCCACGCGGCCTCCAAACCCGTCGCCATCATCCCCAACTGTGCCGCCACCCGCCACGTCCATTTCGTGCTGGACGGCAGCGGCCCCGCCCAGCTGGAGCCACCGCCGCTGAGCGCCTGGCCACAGGTCACCTGGGAAGCCGGGGCGACCTCGCGCCGAGTGCAGCTGGACGGATTGACCAAGGCCGATATCGCCGCCTGGCGGCCGGGCGAGACACTGCTGCTCAACGGCCGCATTCTGACCGGGCGTGACGCCGTCCATAAACGGATCATCGATCTGCTCGACCGCGGCGAAACGCTGCCGGAGGGGCTCGATTTCCGCGGCCGGTTCATTTACTACGTCGGGCCGGTCGACCCGGTGCGCGACGAGGTGGTCGGTCCGGCCGGTCCCACTACGGCAACCCGAATGGATAAATTCACCGACGCGCTGCTGGAGCGCACCGGCCTGCTCGGCATGATCGGCAAAGCGGAACGGGGGCCGGCGGCCATCGACAGTATCCGCCGGCATGGCGCCGCCTACCTGATCGCCACCGGCGGCGCCGCCTATCTGGTGTCCAAGGCGATCCGCGCGGCGCGGGTGGTGGCCTTCCCGGAACTGGGGATGGAAGCGGTCTACGAATTCGACGTCGTGGACATGCCGGTCACGGTGGCGGTCGATGCGCGCGGCGATTCGGTACATCAGAGCGGCCCGGCCGCCTGGCGTGCCCACATCGCCGGCATCCCGGTCACCACCGCGTGATTATCATGTAACGCCCTAACAAATCAGCCAATCCTGCCGCCATAGGGGCTGGGACTTTATTCTTGCACAGAGCATCAGGGGATCGGACGTGCAGCTCAATCTGCCCGAACAGCGCTACATTCCGGGAATCGATACGCGACCGCGCGCGCTGCGCGACTGGCTCGCCACCCTGCCCTATGTCGACGCCGAGAACACCGCCAGCCGCATTATCGAACGACTGCACAACATCAACCACCAGCTGCTCCCGGCAGGGCAGCGGCTGGAAATCCTGGCCGACTTCCGCCACAGCTACGAGCGCCTGTTCGAGGCCCTGCGCCAGGGTACGCGCAAACAGGACGTGCTGACCCGGCCCCGCTCCCTCGCCCTGCTGACGGATTTCACTGAACAGCTGTCGTACGGCTACAAGTACGCTCTGCGCGATGCCCTCAACGAACGCCAACGCTGGGGACGGTCAAAAAATCTGGTGGACGCGGCCAATTTCTCGCAGAACTTCCTCGCCCTGACGCTGATGTGCCGCTATCAGGCCTATCAGCCGGTGCCGGATCTGAGCTGGAGTGAGATCGGCGGCTTGGTACGCTTCGCCGAAACGCAAGGTTTGGCAGCCGCACGTGCACCAAACTTCCCACTGACCACCGGCGAGCTGCATGCACTCACCGTTTACCGGCAACTGGCCCTGCTGCGACTGGCCGACCCCTATCGTATGACCGATGGGCTGCTGTGGGAGGCCTATACCTACATAGCAGGCAAGGTCGAACACATAGAATTGCTCAACCGGTTCGAGGGCAACATGCCGTCAGGCGTATTCGGCCTGTCTCTGGATCGGGAACCCCACCAGTCGCAACCCGCACCCACCAGCGGCGTGGAACGCAACGCCTGGCGCTGGCTGGACGCGCGCGCACTGATCCAGCATGCGCAGGAAGACCTCAAGCACCTCATCGGCGGCACTCTTCCGCAGCGCGTCGGTTTCTCCACCGAACTGACCGGCAATGAAGCCATACAGCTGTTGGGGCGCATGCTCGGTCAATGGACACGCTCGCTGCAGCGCAAGTCTCCGCGCCTGAGCAACAGCACCGCTGTGGAATTGTCACCCGGACTGGACGCGGCCTATTTTTTTCTCAACAACTGCGTCGCATTTGATCCAAACGATTACCTGCCCGATCAGGACGATGATGATTTCGACTACAGCATGTCCAGCCGCAATGTCACTGTCGCCTCCGACCAGAATTTCCGCCTGATCGGCTGCCCCACCCGTAACCGGAGTGGCGGCGGCCTGTCGCTGTATGTGGGCAGTCGGGAAAGCCTGAGTTTGCGTGTGAGCCAACTCGTATTGATCAATCTGCCGGGCCAGGAAGGCGCGACCGAATGGTTGGTGGGTGTAGTGCGCTGGCTGATCAACCAGGACGGCAAGGGCGTTGAAGCCGGTGTGCAGTACGTCGCCCGCTCCAGCACACCGGTTGTACTCAGGGCCACCGAGGGTGTGCAACGCCCGTATCAGCCGGCACTGGCCAGTGAGATCACACTTTCGGGCGGCCAAAAACTCGCCGTGCTTATTGCCGCCAAGGGCCTGTTTCGTGAACGCGGTATCGTGGAAATGCTGCACGCCGGGGAAACCGTGCAGATCCGCTGCCAGAAATTGCTCGAAGCCGGGCATGGCTTTGAACGATTCTGTTACGAAGTGCTGAGCTGAGTTTCCATCGGCATAAACAAAAAAGGCCCCGTCGGGGCCTTTTTTGCCGGTGCTGAACCGATCATCACTTCATGAGCGAGCTCAGCGCATCATAGGCCTTCTTGCCTTCGGCGTTGGCCAGGGCGGAAGCACCGCTCTGCAATGTGCTCTTCTGGGCGGATGTCAGATTACGGCGGCTCTGCAGCTCCGCCAGCATCGGCTTGGAGGTTTCGATGTAATACTGATTGATGGCGTCATTGGCCTCACTCTTGGCGCTGTTCGCCAGTTTGATGGCCTTTGCATCATCACCCGCGGCAGCAGCCGCTTCGGCGTCTTTCAGAAAATCTTCGGTATCGCGCCAGATCCAGTCGAGGGCTTTCGCCTCCTTGATCGCCGCACGCGCACCATCCAACGCCTGAGTAACTGCCGGGCTCAGCGCCGGTGCGGTCGGTTCAGCGACCTTCTTCTCCTGGACATAGGAACAACCGACAAGGAAGCTGAGTACCAAGGTCGCAATGGAAAGAGACTTCATGGGGAGCGTAAATTTCATACCTTCACATCTCCAGATTGTTTGGTGGTTTGATTATGTTTCGGATTGGGCTTGAAACGCAGAGTATAAGAACGAAACCAGTAGTTGACGGCAAGACCCTAGCACCCGCGCGGATTACATGTCAATGAAGCACAAGGCCCCGGGAATCGCCAGAAAATCGCTCAGCCCGGCGCATCCCCTGTAAGACGCAGGGAGCGGCCGAAATATTCCTCAATCGCCTGGGAAATATCGCAACGCCGGCCAAATCGTCAGCGTCCGCTGCGGCTGGCATCATCGGCCGCCTCACGCGCCTGCTGCGCCGCTGCCTTGGCCGCACGCGCATTCTGCCGCGCCGCGACGTAATCCTGCGCCGCCAACTCCACCTCGGCCTGCTCCAGCAGCGAGCGCGCCAAGCCTATGGCACGCGGCGCATGACTGTCCGCGCCAGCCGCTTCCGCGGCCTGAATCGCCTGTCGCGCGTCGCTCATCTCCTGTGCCGGCACCATGGCACAGCCCGCGAGTAACACGCCAAGCACAAATAAAAGACTTCTGACTAATTGCATGCGGTCGCTTGTTCCAGCCTCGTGCAGAGGGGGTCGCCACCTGTCACCGGCACTGCGAAACTAGCACCCGCAGGACAAACGCGTCAAGCAAGCATAACGATGGACCTCGACGCCCCGATTCTGTGAAAATAGCCACCCGATTCGCGGATAATGTTTACTTTCAGCAGGAGCCAAGCGCATGCCCGAAGCCGTCGTCATGTATCACAATCCGCGCTGCAGCAAATCCCGCCAGACCCTGCAACTGCTCGAAGCCCAGGGCGTCAAACCGAAAATTATCGATTATCTCCAGACGCCACCGAGCCAGGCGGAAATTAAGCGTATCCTGAAACTGCTCGCGATCGAGCCGCGCGCGCTCATGCGCACCAAGGAACCCGAATACAAGGCTGCCGGACTGGACAACCCCAGGCTCACGCAGGCCGAACTCATTCGCGCGCTGCATGAGCACCCCAGACTCATCGAGCGGCCAATCGTCGTCGCCAATGGAAAAGCGGCGCTGGGACGCCCCCCTGAGCAGGTACTGGAGATTCTCTGATGGCGGACATCCTGGTGTTGTATTACAGCCGACAGGGCGCAACGGCGGAAATGGCGCGTCTGATCGCGCGCGGAATCGAGGAGGTGCCGGACATGAGCGCCCGATTGCGCACCGTACCCGCGGTATCGACCGTCTGCGAAGCGACCGAGGACAGCATCCCCGCCTCCGGCGCGCCGTACGCCAGCCTGGAGGATCTGCGCGAATGCGCCGGACTCGCGCTGGGCAGCCCGACCCGCTTCGGCAACATGGCGGCGCCGCTCAAGTACTTCATCGACTCAACCAGTGCGCTGTGGCTGGAAGGCGCCATGGTCGGCAAACCTGCGGCACTGTTCACCTCAACATCGAGCCTGCACGGCGGTCAGGAGACCACACTGATATCCATGCTGTTGCCATTACTGCATCACGGCATGCTGATCACGGGCCTGCCGTACAGCACGCCGGAACTGATGAACACCCGCACCGGCGGCACACCCTACGGTGCCAGCCATTACGCCGGTGCCGACAACAAACAACCTATCAGCGAGGAGGAGAAAATCCTCTGCCGCGCCCTGGGTCGACGCCTGGCGGAGACCGCGCGCGCCCTGAGCGGACAGGCCTGACGTCGCATGCACGCGACAACCTGGCGCCGACTCGCGCTGACGGGTTATTTCGGCACGCTGGTCCTTCTGGTCAGCTGGTATGCCTGGCTGTCGCCGAGCGAGCGGCTGCCGGTCTACATCGTGCTGCTGACACTCTGCCTGCCGCTGCTGCTGCCGCTGCGCGGTCTGCTGCACGGTCGTCGTTACACCTATGCCTGGAGTCTGTTTCTTGCCCTGGCCTATCTGACCCACGCCCTGATCGAGGCGTACAGCACGCCGGCTGACCGCTGGCTGGCGTTACTGGAAATCGCATTGGTGCTGCTGTGGTTCACTGGCGCAGTGCTCTATATCCGCAAGACGCGCACGCCGAAAACCGGCGAGCATCACTCATAGTACATCCGGCGCAATACGCTGCGCTATTGCGCCCTACTGGCTGTGGTTCACTGGCGCAGTCTCCTATTTCCGCAAGACAAGTGCGTCGAGAGCCAGCCAGCACTCCTCGTAGGGCGCATTAGGCCGCAGGCCGTAATGCGCCGAATGGTTTAACGTCGGTGAATACGTTCCGCGCGATACGCTCGCTAGTGCGCCTACCGGCTGTGTTCTCTGGTGTGAATATCAATACAGCAGATCTGAACCCATTCGGTGCATTACGAGCTTCGCTCTAATGCACCCTACGTCTATTTTGGGTTCCTTTGCGCGCCTTCGCGTCCTTTGCGGTGAAAGTCGGGTTCAGGTCTTCAATCAGACCCCAGATCCAGAACCTTGCGCACGAACGGCACGGTGAGGCGCCGCTGCGCCGCCAGTGCCGCCTCATCGAGTCGTTCCAGCAGCGCAATCAGCGCAGGCAGATCGCGGGGGCAGCGCCGCAGCAGATAGCGGCCGGTTTCCTCCGGCAATTCCAGACCCCGGTCCTGTGCGCGCGCAGTCAGAATCCGCAGCCGTGCATTGTCGTCCGGCGCGTGCAGCGCATAGACCGGCCCCCAGGACAGGCGCGAACGCAGATCGGGCAATTGCAGGGGAAGCCGCTCAGGCGGCTCGGGTGCGGCGGCGAGCAGGCGGCAGCCGGCCGCACGCAGGCGATTGTAGAGATGAAACAGCGCCTCTTCCCAGACCGCGCGGCCGGCAACCGTCTCGACGTCATCGATCGCGATCAGACTGAAATGCTCCAGACCGTCCAGCGCAGCCGGCGCCAGATCGGCCCAGTCCCGTAGCGGTATGTAGGCCGCCTGCTGACCGGTTTCCTGCACTGCGCGGCAGCAGGCCTGCAGCAAGTGGGTCTTGCCGGTACCGGCCGGCCCGGCCAGAAACAGCATGGCGGTGCCGGCTTCCTGTGCCAGCTGGGACACCGCCGCCAGCACCTCGGCGTTCGCACCGGGCACGAAATTGTCCAGACGCGCCGACGCGGGCAGACGCAGACCGAGCGGAAGCTGTGCGTTCATCAGGGAAACCGGCCGGACCCGCGCTTCTTATTCCAGGCCCGCCAACCCCAGGTCCAGACATAATCCGCCCCGCTCAGCAGCGTCGTTGCCAGCACGCTGTAGATCAGCGCCTGCAGCCAGCCGTCCGGCAGCGGCAGGGCACCGTAGTGGAACAACACCGCGACCACCAGGAGCAGCTGACTGAGGGTATTGAGCTTGCTGATGACCGACGGTGCCGCCTCCAGCCGCTCGATCAGCACGTGGTAGCCGATCGCACCGGCCAGGATGATCGCATCGCGGCCGATGACCAGCGCGGCCAGCCAGACCGGTATCAAGCCCTGCCAGGCCAGCGCGACATAACAACTCACCAGCAGCAGTTTGTCGGCGATCGGGTCGAGCAGGCCACCCAGCCGGCTGGTCCAGCCGAAATGCTTGGCCAGGAAGCCGTCCAGCGCATCCGATACGCCGGCCGCAACGAACAGAATCAATGCCCAGCCATAGCGCCCGGTCAGCAGACAGAACACGATCGGCGGCACCAGCAGAAGCCGGCCGAAGGTGATCAGATTGGGTATATCGCGTGCCTGCATGCGCGCCGCATTCAGTGCCGAAGGTTATAAAGGAGTTGCGTGGATGCGTACGACATATCGGCCCGCTCCAGGATACGCCCCGCCTGAATGGCCTGGGCCAGGGCCTGAGCACCGCCCGGGGCGTCGATCAGATACTCCAGCCGATCGGCCTGCGCGGCCAGCAACTGCACGTCCTGGACCGAGGTCAGTCCCCGCAGATAGCTGTCAATCCGGGCATAATCGGCGAGATTGGCGACACCTTCGACGGCCAGCGGCACCTGCGTCGCACCCAGGGCATAGGTCGGTGTACTCAACTGCGTCGCCAGACGGTTGGCCGCCTGCCCCAGACCGTCATCGAGCATTGCCGCCAGATCGGCACCGCCCGACTGCCAGCTGTCATCGCGGCCGGAGACGCGGAGCGACCAGCGCCCGGTCCAGGCAGCGGAACCCAGCCGTTGCACCCGCCCGACCAGAACCACCTGAGCCTGATAGCGCCGCGAGGCCGACACCACCCGCTCCAGAAAACCGCCCCACACATCGCTGTAGCTGACCTGTGACTGGTCCTCCAGATCCAGCAGGGGAAGCATCAGTGTCAGCCCCCGCCGCTGCGCGGCGTCCTGCAATGCGGAATGGATCTCATCGCGGTCGTCGCTGCCGAGCAGATCGCGGTTGCGGCCATCGTCGTAGGCCAGCCAGAGCAGGAGCGGCGGACGCTCCCGCCCCCACAGCGCGACACCCTGGCGGCGCATGGCCGCCTCCAGGGCAGTGCCATCGAAAGTCACCCGGAACTGCAGCGGACTGCCGCCCGCGCCGCCCTCGTAGCGATACTGCTGGACATAGCGGCCGGGGTTGCTCAGCAGCGCCGCGGCCGCCTCCTGATTCTCCGCCCCGCTGCTGGTCATGCGGCCCAGCACCTCGCCCAGGGCCTGCTGCAGGGCCTGATCGCGGGCGGCGGCGCTGCGGTCGGCGACCGGCACGACCGCTTCATAGATCCCGGCGGCGGCCCATACCGGCGACAAAGTGAGCAGACCGAGCAGCGCCAAGCCGGTGAAAAACACCTTCAATCCAGTTCGAATCATCATGAATCCCAGAGTTCTCCCAGGCCGCCGGCAGCGGCCTGCAAACAAATCCGCGACAGCAGCGACGTCCGCGGTAAAATAACACACAATTTCGGGGTGCTGCCCAGCAGCCCCCGGTCAGTCCTGAGCCTGGAGCCCTTGTGAACCACAAATCAACCACCCCGCCCCGCACCCCCCTGAGTTACCGCGACGCCGGCGTCGACATCGATGCCGGCAACGCCCTGGTCGAACGCATCAAGCCGGCCGTGGCCCGCACCAAACGCCCCGGCGTGCTGGGCGGACTGGGCGGCTTCGGCGCCCTGTTCGAACTGCCGACCGACCGTTACAAGCAACCGGTGCTGGTCTCCGGCACCGACGGTGTCGGCACCAA
>JBFEJM010000053.1:0-9586 GCA_041553175.1 Gammaproteobacteria bacterium
CACTTCCTGCCAGACATAGTGCGCTTTGCCGGCCTTCGCATCGACAGTAAGGGTCGATACATTTTCGGTGTGCGAACTGACAGTATGTGAACCCGGATCCACGTCCACCATGAAAAAGGTTTTGGGTCCGGTCTGACCCAGCATACGACCATCAATTGACAGACTCATCGGAATGGCACCGCCCATGGATTCATTCCGGTAGATGTAAATTCTGGATTTGTCACCGGCAACCTGAAACTGTTTGGCCGCGGCATCGCTTTCCAACGAGGCCATAGGCACCGATGCGCAACCGCCCAGCAGCGCAACCACCATAAAGAGTGCGAGGAACATACCGCTGCTGACATTGCTCCGTTTGTTCGACATTTTTTTCGCTCCGATAGTTATGATCAGTACCCGGATCGGGTCGAGCAATTCTACCTTCAAATCGGTGCATAACTGAATCGTGCTGGCGGCGCCCTAAAGGCGCTTTACGCTAATCTGATCTGATGAATATTCTCGCCGTCAGACCTTCTCCTGGCGGACAATCGCATCCGGGTCGGCGATTTTCATCAGGGCGGCCGCCAGTTCCAGTGCCGCCTGCTGCACCGTGACCGGGTCGCGCGCCGACGGCCAGGTCTTGCGCGCCGTGCAGGCGAGAATGTAGTCGCGCACAGATTTGCTCAGCAATCCGAGCGCACCGATGCCGGATGTCGCATAGATCATCGCCGCGGCGCCGACACCCTTGGCCGTCTGACCACCACCGATATCCCAGCCCAGCGCCTTCAGCGCATTCTGCTTGTCGTCTTTTATGTTGTCGCGCACGTTCAACTCGGCATGCAATACGAGCGCTTCGCCTTCGTCCTTCTGAGTTGAGATCAATGCATAATTCTTCTCGTCCACCGCGATCTTCCAGGTCTCGCCGCGCAGGACCACCCGTGCGATCGCCTTCGTGATCGCCGCCGCCGCTTCGCCCAGCGCGAACAGCGCCGGCGGATCACCCGCCAGCTGCACCAGTTCATCCTTTCTGCCGACACGCTCGATTCGGTAATGCTGTGGCGGTGGGGGCGGTACTGTGACTTCGGCTCCCTGCTGCGGTTTGTTTTGGGTTTCTCGGTGATAGGCCGTGGATGTCTTGACCTTCGGTGCGGGCGTCGAACGGGACAATTGCGCCAGCACCTCGTTGATCTCGGTGGCTACGATGGCCAGCAGATCGGGACGCTGCTGCAATCGCCGCAACAACTGTTCGACCTCACGGTGGGCATTGGCACCACGCCCTTTGAGGTAACCTTTGATATCGAGCACCAGCCCGGCCTGCATCGGATAGGACAGCGTGCCGGTGGCGTCGATCCGCTCCCGCAGATTGCCGAGATAGGACAGCGGCACGGGCGGTGCCTGCGGCAATGGATCGGGCAAGGGCGGTGCAGCCGGCAAACCCGAGATCGCCCGGCGCAGCACGGCAAGCGTTGCGCGATCGCGCACGCGGCAGTCGATGACATGGAGTTCGTTCAACGGGCTGTAGAGCAGGCTGGGATCGAAATCCTCGGACAGCCGGACCGGCAGGATGGGACGGCCCAGCGCCGTGGCGTATTTGAGTTCCTGCCTGCAGGCTTCGGAATCGAGCGATTCGGCTGTCAGGGCGAACAGGAATAAATCGGTATTTCGTATCTGCGTCAGTATGTTATCCCACCAGCGCTGGCCACCGGTGAGCGCCTGGTCATACCAGATCTCGTGGTCCCACAGATCGCGCAGATCTTCCGCCAGCCCCTCGACCTCGGCCAGGGCGGATCGATTGTAGGAGATGAAGATCTTCGCCATCGCAGGTCCCTACGCTTTTGAAAGGCGCGCATCCGGCACACCCTGGTCGAAGAGTATAGACGCGTTTCGGCGGGACACTGCTGCGGCCGGAACCCCTGTCAAAGCAGGCTTGGGAACAGACCCGGCACCTACCGATCCACCGTGGTGAAAATTATTAATTTTCTGGATATCAGCAGGATAGCGGACAACCGAACAGCCGCTCCCCGGTGCCTGCAGCGCGGCCCGGCGCGCGGCCCGACCGCAGTCCATCGGCGGCATCCGTGATAAACTCCGTGATCCTTTTCAGCCCCTTGAATCGCCATGCAAAAGTTCGAACAACTCTTACAACAACGCATCCTCATTCTGGACGGCGCCATGGGCACCATGATCCAGCGCTACAAACTGGAGGAGGCGGACTACCGCGGTGACCGCTTCAAGGACTGGCCCAGCGATCTGAAGGGCAACAACGATCTGCTGTCGCTGACGCAGCCGAAGATCATCGGCGACATACATCGCGCCTACCTCGAGGCCGGCGCCGACATCATCGAGACCAACACCTTCAACTCAACCGCCATCTCCATGGCCGACTACCATCAGGAAGATCTGGTCTACGAACTCAACTTCGAATCGGCCAGGCTGGCGCGTGCCGCGGCGGACGATTTCTCCACCCCCGACAAGCCGCGCTTTGTCGCCGGTGTCCTGGGCCCGACCAACCGCACCGCCTCGCTGTCGCCGGATGTGAACAATCCCGGCTTCCGCAACGTCAGCTTCGAGGATCTGCGCGACACTTATTATGAGGCGACCAAGGCCCTGGTCGAGGGCGGCGCCGACATCATTCTGATAGAAACCATTTTCGATACCCTGAACGCCAAGGCGGCGGTGTTCGCGGTGGAGTCCTATTTCGAGGACACAGGCAGGAAACTGCCGGTGATGATCTCCGGCACCATCACCGATGCCTCCGGCCGTACCCTGTCCGGCCAGACCGCCGAGGCCTTCTTCAATTCGCTGCGTCATGCACGCCCGGTTTCGCTCGGCTTCAACTGCGCGCTCGGCGCCAAACAGCTGCGCGAGCACATCGAGGAACTGGCCGGGATCGCCGATTGCGGCGTCAACGCCCACCCCAACGCCGGTCTGCCCAATGAGTTCGGCGAGTATGACGAATCACCCGAGGCGATGGCGCAAGAAATCGCCGAATGGGCACAGTCGGGTTTCCTCAACATCATCGGCGGTTGCTGCGGCACCACCCCGCCGCATATCAAGGCCATCGCCGAGGCGGTGGCGAAGTTCCCGCCGCGCAGAATCCCCAAACACGACCACACCCTGCGTCTGGCCGGTCTCGAGCCCTGCAATATCCGCGAAGATTCCCTGTTCGTGAATGTCGGCGAGCGCACCAATGTCACCGGTTCGGCGCTGTTCAAGAAGATGATTCTGAACGGTGACTACGACAAGGCACTGGACGTCGCGCGCAGCCAGGTCGAGAACGGCGCCCAGGTCATCGACATCAACATGGACGAAGGCATGCTCGATGGCCGCGAGGCCATGGTGACCTTCCTCAATCTGATCGCCAGCGAGCCGGATATCTCACGTGTGCCGATCATGATCGATTCGTCCAAGTGGGAAATCCTCGAAGCCGGCCTCAAGTGCATTCAGGGCAAGGGCATCGTCAATTCCATTTCCATGAAGGAAGGCGAAGAGAAGTTCATCGAGCAGGCCAAGCTGTGCCGCAAGTACGGCGCGGCCGTGATCGTGATGGCCTTCGACGAGACCGGTCAGGCCGATACGCAGGCACGCAAAGTCGAGATCTGCACCCGCGCCTACAAGCTCCTGACCGAGCAGGTCGGCTTTCCGGCCGAGGACATCATCTTCGATCCGAACATCTTCGCCATCGCCACCGGCATCGAGGAACACAACAATTACGGCGTCGACTTCATCGAGGCGACCCGCACCATCAAGAACACCCTGCCCCATGCCAAGGTCAGCGGCGGCGTGTCGAACGTTTCGTTCTCGTTCCGCGGCAACAACCCGGTGCGCGAGGCGATACATGCCGTGTTCCTCTATCACGCCATCAAGGCCGGCATGGACATGGGTATCGTCAACGCCGGTCAGCTCGCCATTTATGAAGAGATCCCGCCCGAGCTGCGCGACTGCGTCGAGGACGTGGTACTCAACCGCCGTCCCGATGGGACCGAGCGCCTGCTGGACATCGCCGCCAAGTACAAGGGTGACGGCAGCAGCGTCGAGAAAAAGGAAGACCTGGCCTGGCGCGAACTGCCGGTGGTAAAACGTCTCGAACACGCGCTGGTGAAGGGCCTGGATGCCTTCGTCGAAGCCGACACCGAGGAATGCCGCCACCAGTTCGCGCGCCCGATCGAAGTGATCGAAGGCCCGCTCATGGACGGCATGAACGTGGTCGGCGATCTGTTCGGCGCCGGCAAGATGTTCCTGCCGCAGGTGGTCAAGTCCGCGCGCGTCATGAAAAAGGCCGTGGCCTATCTGCTGCCGTACATCGAAGCGGAAAAAGACGCCACCAGCAAGGCCAAGGGCAAAATTCTGATGGCAACGGTCAAGGGCGATGTGCACGACATCGGCAAGAACATCGTCGGCGTGGTGCTGCAGTGCAACAACTTCGAGGTGATCGATCTCGGCGTGATGGTGCCGGCGCAGAAGATTCTCGACACCGCCAAGGCGGAGAACGTCGACATCATCGGCTTGTCCGGCCTGATCACACCGTCACTGGATGAAATGGCGCATGTGGCCAAGGAAATGCAGCGACTCGGTTTGACCGTGCCGCTGCTGATCGGCGGCGCCACCACCTCGCGCGTGCACACCGCGGTCAAGATCGAACCGAACTACCAGGGCACAACGGTGTATGTGAAAGACGCCTCGCGCGCGGTCGGCGTGGCACAGAATCTGGTCAGCGAAGGACACGCAACCGACTACATCGCCAAGATCAAGGCCGAATACGACGATGTTCGCGCCATGCACAAGGGCAAGACGCGCCGGACCGAATGGCTGACCATCGAACAGGCCCGCGCCAACAAGGCGCCCGTCGACTGGTCGGCCTACACGCCGCCCAGACCGACGATCACCGGCATCAAGGTATTCGACGACTATTCGCTGAACGACCTGGCCAAGTACATCGACTGGACGCCCTTCTTCAAGACCTGGGAACTGGCCGGCAGCTATCCGAAGATCCTGAAAGATGCGGTGGTCGGCGAACACGCGCGCCAGCTGTTCGACGATGCCCAGACCATGCTCAAGCAGATCATCGACGGCGACTGGCTGCAGGCCCGCGCGGTGATCGGTCTGTTCCCGGCCAATCAGGTCAACGACGACGACATCGAACTCTATACCGACGATTCGCGCCGCGAGGTGCTGATGACGCTGCATCACCTGCGCCAGCAGAATCAAAAGCCACCGGGCCGACCCAACCGCTGTCTTGCCGACTTTGTCGCGCCAAAGGACTCCGGCGTCAATGACTATGTCGGCGCCTTCGCGGTAACGACCGGCATCGGCATCGACGAACACGTCAAACGCTTCGAGTCGGATCACGATGACTATCACGCGATTATGCTGAAGGCGCTGGCCGACCGGCTGGCCGAGGCCTTTGCCGAACTCATGCATGAACGGGTACGCAAGGAATTCTGGGGCTACGCCGCCGACGAACGCTTGATCAACGAAGACCTGATCAAAGAGGAATACCGCGGTATCCGCCCGGCGCCCGGTTATCCCGCCTGCCCCGACCACACCGAGAAGGCACTGCTGTGGCAGCTGATCGATCCGGCCAACAATGCCGGGCTGCAGCTGACCGAGTCCTTCGCCATGTGGCCCGCGGCCGCCGTCAGCGGCTGGTACATCGGCCATCCCGACGCCAGCTATTTCGGTGTCGGCAAGATCAATCGCGATCAGGTGGAAGACTACGCGGCGCGCAAAGGCATGACCGTGGAAGAGGCGGAACGCTGGCTGTCACCGAATCTGGGCTACGACCCGGATGAACAGGGCCGCGCGGCGGCGGCTGGCTGAGGTACGGCTGGCGCTTTTTACAGCGGCTGTCAGCCGGAACTAATGCGGATTCGACGGCATTCCGCTGTGCTGCGGCCAGGCACCTGCCTGAATGGTCGCGCGGTAACCGTGCCAGGTTGCGTAACCGAGTACCGGCATGGTGACGGCGAAGGCCAGAAAGGCCGTCATCTCGCTGGCCAGCAGCGTCAATCCGATCATCAGCGCCCACAGCAGCATCGGCCCCTTGTTGTGCAGCACGGCATTCACGCTGGTCAATACCGCAGTGACGGTATCGGCCTTGCGGTCGAGCATCATGGGCAGGGAAAACGCGCTGGCGGTGAACACCAGGGCACTGAATAGCGCGCCGATCGAACTGCCGATAATCAGGAACAGCGCCAGATCGCCGATGTCGGGATGCGCTTCCATCGGGAAAAAGACGTGCACCATGCTGGCCGCACGCGCCCAGATCAGAAAGATCACCAGCAGGATCATCGAGTACACCAGTTCATTGCCGATATGACGGCGGCCTTCGCGCAGACAGTATCCGATCTGCGGCTTCAGGCCGCGCTGCAGCTGACAGCTGATGGAATACAGGCCGAGTGCCAGCACCGGCGCGATGAACACGAACCCGGACATCAGACTCAGGATGAGCACATAGCCGCCCAGTTTCCAGGTCAGGAACGCCAGTGTATAGCAAAGCACGACCAGGAACCCGCCATAGATGAGACTCACGCCCGGTGCGCGCTTGAAATCCTGCCAGCCGAGCGCCAGCCATTGCAGCGGTGCACCCAGCGTCAATGTTCGGCAGGGTGCAACAAACGGCAGCCCGTCGGTATCTACCAGCACTTCGTCCTGATCTTGAGTTTCGGAATGCGACATCGGCCCCCTCCTTCGCTCACGCTACCCGGCCGTGGGTGGGCCGAAGGCATGAATTTGATTTTTATCATGACTGACAACTTAGCCTATCTGAGCACCGATGCAAGACCATTGGCGCGGTTCGGGGGCCCCGGCCAGGCTCACCTTCGCCGATCGAAGCCTCTATAATGACGCCAGCCGTGCAGTCCGATCGCGCCCCTTCAACTGATTAATCCGGATAACGTCATGACGTACTTGAAGATATTTTCATTGGCGGCCTTATTGGTGTTGGCCGGCTGCAGCGAAGAACAGCAGAATCGCCTGTCCCGCCTGGGCGTGACCTGGCTCGAGGGTGACTATCGCGTCACCTACGCAGACGGCGCCCACGTCAAAAGCTGGGTCATACGCGACGGCAAGGTGACGTCCGAACCCGCGAAGGGCTATTACTATTTCTGGGCCGTCGAGGGCGGAGAAAAGTTCTATGTGCAGACGCCGATCGCCCGCAGCTATATCGAAGAGCTGACGGACTGACCCCGCGCCCGCGGCTCGCGAAAAAAGGACCGATCGCATGTATCTGCTGCGCGTGCAGCTAATATCCAGCGAACAACCACAGCCCGTAACAGCATCGGTCTGGGTCAACGCAGGCAATGCCTCACAGGCGGAGACATTGGCCGCGCGTGCGCTGGCTACAGAAGGCTGGCGGATTGAGCGCGTTGAAGACACCATGATCACCACTGCCGATGACTACTTCCAACGCTGCCCCAGTCAACAGGCATTTGAACGGGCGCAGCGGTCCGGCGTTGCCTGGCGTTTCGACGGTGATAACTGACGCGCGGCTACACTCATACGATGAGTTCCGTTTATGGCCGATGGGCGAATGCTACCTATTCATGAACTGCTGAATCGCATTCGCTGGGACAGCTCATTCGGGCAGGGGGATTTTGTTATCGGCTATTACGATCGAGTCGCCGATCGAATCGAGCATGTGCCGCTGCGGGAGGTATCGTTTGAGCCGGGCAATCATTTCGCCTTCACGCTCATCGATGCCGAGGGCGCGGCACATGAGATTCCACTCCACCGCATCAAAGAAGTCATCAAGAACGGCGAACTGATCTGGCAACGCACACACTAGCGCGTGCCGTCAGGGATTGGCCGGGTCTGCCGGGCCGCCTGTGACCCATAACCCATAGTCACAGCGCAGCAGCACCGTCCCGCTACGGACAAAGGTGCCATTGTCATACGGCTTGCCATTGAAATAGCAGACCGGTGCTCCCAACACTTCCTGACGCATCACCTCGTAGTCCTCATCCATGTCTTCGGCGATGGGCGAATTTTTCAATTCCGGATCCGGCGCACCCACATCCGGCAGATCGATATCATTTGGCACAACATACCTCCCGCTTCGCGCGCGTTAACGAAGCTCGCCATGCATCAGCATGCATGCACACGCTGTCTCAGCCTTGCACACGCCACGAACCGTCCGTCTGGCGCCAGGCCGTTCCGTAGACCTTTTCCTTCTGCCCGCCGATGCCATTGCAATAACGAGAAGGGATTTTGCGAACATCGCCATACTCCTTGAAAACACCGGCTCCTGCCGTTCAATTAAAAGTATAGCGGAGTAGTTGCACCGTCTCGGGCCACTCGCACGCAATGTATACACAATGGGAAACGGCCATAACACAGCCTTATGACTGTCAGCGGCGACTATCAATTGAACCGATCGCAATAGTGTCGCCGCGTGATTTTCATCATGGCTGAGGGCGGCCGCATGCTGCGTAGCCGCCCTGATCGCCGTTCAGATTACTTGATCATGCCGCGCTCGCGTGTCAACGCCCGCAGTTTCGGATCGTCGCTCTGACTTGAAATCAGGATGAGTTGATTGACGAACTGAATGATGCGCGGATCGTCGATGTGATTGTGATCATGTATCAATTCCTTATCGACTCGCACGAGGAGATAAGGATTACGCCCCGCCGATGTCTCGGTGCGCTTCAGCAGTGTTCCGGGAAAGGGTATCTCGCTGCCCGGTGTGTCGTTTTCCCAGCGCTGGCTGGTTCTGAAGAACATCTGTTCCGGTTGATCCGCCAGCAGGCGTGCCGCCCCTTCACCCCCATATGCATTACCGTCGTCATCACTTACCGCTCTGAGGTCATGGGTCTTGTAGGGATCGAAATGGCCGACCGCGGTGACGTTCGCCGCACGCTGATCGATCACTTCAACTTGCTGTGTAACGCCATTCTTGCGCTCGACTTCGCGCGTGGTTTCAAACAGGGTCGAGAACCAGCGACCGGCCGGAAACGCAACCCGTGTCGCATCATCCGCCTCGGAGGTCAGCACCGCCAACACCGGCAGCTGGGTATCGAAATAGGTGCCGCGCTCGGTCGCCATATCGCTGAGCGGCGCAATCAGCTCGGCCTCAAAGGCCGGATTGATCAGCACCACCAGACTGCCGAAGCCATCTGCATTGCTGACCATGCCGACCGGACCGACCGTATGCACGAAGCGGCTTTCAAGTATCTGCGACAACGCCGAAAACACCACCGCACCACCAAAGCTGTGACCGACCACCACCAGACGGGTCGAACTCTTACCGTTCGCGGCCAGCGAGTCCTTGGTCTTGCGCACCAGTTCCAGCCGGTTCAGCACTTCGGTCACGCCACCATGACCGACCTTGTGCGCGGTGTTCTTGCGATCCCAGAAGGTAATATTCTCCAGCAGCGGCACATCGAGAGAACCGCCACGCCAGCCGAGGTAGACGCCGATGACTTTGCGTGGCTTGCTGCCCACGGCCTGACTGATGCGATATTCGGAAGCGGACAGGTGCTGCAATGCGGCGCGGAAGGTTTCTATATTGCCATCGCCCGGTGCCGCACTGTGTTTCCAGCCGTGCACGAAGGCGACTATCAGCAGATCCTTGTCCTCCGGCGCCGCCTCCTCGAACAATGCGTTCACCACC
>JBFEJM010000054.1:0-9569 GCA_041553175.1 Gammaproteobacteria bacterium
CGGGGTGCCCTTCTCTTTGGTTACTTTCTCTTGGGCAAACAAGAGAAAGTAACCCGCCCAGCCAGGGCGGAAAAAAGGCCAAGGGAGTAGCGAACAAATGAATCTACCCAGCCGGCGCGGAACAGACGGGTAATCGATGCAAAGAAAATCAACCGGCCCCCTCATGCTGAACCAGCGACGAGGATCCAGCATCGAATCAACCTGCCGGAATCTCCCTCAACACCTTCCGATACAACTCCGCATCCGCCGCGCTGAAACAACAGGCCACGATTTCCTCGAACCGACCCTCGAACTCACGCATGACCCGCACGGCAATCTCCGTCGCAGCCTGTTTCGGATAGGCATAGACACCGGTACTGATCGCGGGAAAGGCAATGCTGCGCAGCGCTTTTTCCAAGGCGATCCCGAAGCAGCTGCGATAGCAGGACTCCAGCAGCTCGGGCTCGCTTTCCTCGCCGCCGTGCCAGACCGGACCGACTGTCGAGATCACCCATTTCGCCGGAAGATCGAAGCCCGGCGAAATTCTGGCTTCACCCGTCAGACAACCGCCAAGCGTACGATTGTAATCATGCAGCTTGGGGCCTGCCGCCTTATGAATGGCACCATCCACGCCACCCCCGCCCAACAGCGATTCATTCGCTGCATTGACAATGGCATCGACCTTGAGCTGAGTGATATCGCCCTGATGAACGCGGATCATGCTTGCCCCCGAGGCTGGCCGAAAGGCCATAAACGCTGAAGTCGCACACGCTTTAAGATAGCTGAAATCTGGACAGTTTGCGCGCCGTCGGCGACTTCGCGCAGGCACGCGTTTTCGGCAAACAGGCGACGCGATCACTCGGGGTTATTTGACGACCTTCAGTGCCGGTCGTCCGCTACGGCTGGATGAGTCGGGGGTATCGGGCGCATCGGGTGGCGGCTCTTCGTCCTCGTTGAACATCATGCCGCGACCGTTTTCCTGCGCATAGATGGCCAGCACCGCGGCGATAGGAACATGCACCTGCATCGGATTGCCACCGAAACGCGCGTTGAAGTCGATATCGGCATTGCCGATCTGCAGACCGTTGATCGCGTGCGGATTGATGTTCAGCACGATCTTGCCGTTGTCGACGTAGCGAGTGGGAACCTCGACGCCGGGAAACTCGGCATTGACCAGGAGGTAAGGCGTCAGTGCGTTATCAAGAATCCATTCGTTGATCGCACGTATGAGATAGGGTCGGCTGGAAGTCATTTATTCGCAATGTTTGTAGGGCGCAAATGCGGAACCCGCACGCCGAACCCTCCTCGGTTCTGACATCCTGGCTCCGGTAACTCCTGCTACTCGTACATTTCGCGTTCCGGCTCGGTCAGGCTGAGTTTGAATGACTCACGCTTGAAGATCCGGTCGGTGTAATCGAGCACTGGCTGAGCCTGTTTGGGCAGATCGATCTTGTAGTACGGCAGACGCCACAACAGCGGCGCGACATAGCAATCCACCAGACTGAACTCTTCGCTCAGGAAGTACGGGAAGGCGGCGAACACCTCGGCACTGGAAGTGATACTGTCGCGCAACATCTTCTTGGCCTTGGCGGAATTCTTTTCGCCTTTGGATTCGATATCCGACAGCAGGCTGTACCAGTCCTTGTCGATGCGGTACATCATGAGCCGTGCCTTGGCCCGCGAGACCGGATCCACCGGCATCAGCGGCGGGTGCGGAAAACGCTCATCCAGATATTCCATAATGACGCGGGATCCGTACAGGACCAGCTCGCGGTCGACCAGCGTCGGTACGGTCTGATAGGGATTCAGGTCAATCAGATCTTCCGGCTTGTTGTCGGGATCGATATTGACGACTTCGACCGTGATGTTTTTTTCAGCCAGCACGATACGCGCGCGGTGACTGTAGGGGCACAGCGCATCAGAAAATAACGTCATGACCGAACGGCGATTGGCAACAAGGGCCATGAACGGTACTCCTCGTAATCAGACAGAATTGGGGCTGCGTAAACTCCGGCGGACAGGTGACTGCTTACTCTGCAATCACCTGCCCGCCTTACGCGCCATCAGTGAATATCTTTCCAGTATTCCTTTTTCAGCATGTAGGCCACAACGAGGAAGACCAGCAGGAACAGGATGACTTTCACACCCAGCGCCTTGCGCTCCAGTTGGGCCGGTTCGCCGACGTAGGCCAGGAAGTTGACCAGGTCACGTATATCCTTATCAAACTCGGCCGGCGTACGCGTACCGGGCTCGACCACCTCCAGCCGATCCAGCACCTCTTTGCTTTCGCCGTCGTGCTCAACCGTCTTGAAGACAGGCTTCTGTATACCCTGCAGCTCCCACAACACGTTCGGCATACCGACGCTGGGGAAAACGACATTGTTGACGCCGAAGGGACGCGACTCATCGGCATAGAACGTACGCAGATAAGTGTACAGCCAATCCACACCACGTGAACGTGCAACCAGGGACAGATCCGGTGGCGGCGCACCGAACCAGGCCTTGCCGTCCTTGCGGCTCATGGCGATGGTCATGGTGTCACCGACCTTGTCGCCGGCGAACATCAGGTTTTCGATCACCTGCTGTTCGGTCAGGCCGATATCCTGCCCCATGCGGTTGTAGCGCTGGAACTGGGCCGAATGGCAGCTCAGGCAATAGTTCACGAACAGCTTGGCGCCGCGTTGCAGCGACTGCTTGTTGTGCAGATCGATATTCGCCTTGTCCAGATGCACGCCACCGCCCGCGGCCAGCACGAGCCCAGGAAACACTGTCAGGGGCAGCACCGTCAACAGTACACTCAGAATTATCTTTCTCATTTGAATGTCACCCTTTCCGGAACCGGCTTGCACTTGTCCATCTTGGTGTAGATGGGCATGAGGAAGAAAAACGCCAGGTAGTAGACCGTACCGATCTGTGCGAACAGCGTGGGCAGCGGGTCGGCCGGCAAGGTACCCAGAACACCCAGCACGATGAAGTCGACCACGAACAGCGCCAGCGCGATCTTGTAGATCGGGCCGCGGTAGCGGATGGACTTGACCGGGCTGCGGTCCAGCCAGGGCAGGAAGAACAGGATCACTACCGAGATACCCATGGCGATCACACCCCAGACCTGGGTGCCCCAGAAGCTGGGTACCGCGCGCAGGATCGCGTAGAAGGGCGTGAAGTACCAGACCGGCGCGATATGGTCCGGTGTCTTCAGCGGATCGGCCGGCTCGAAGTTCGGAGGCTCGAGGAAGTAACCGCCGCCGTCCGGAATAAAGAACACCACGATGCTGAAGAAGATCAGGAACACCACCACGCCGACCAGATCCTTTACCGAATAGTACGGGTGGAACGGAATACCGTCCTTCGGAATGCCGTTGGCATCCTTGTTCTTCTTGATCTCGATGCCGTCGGGGTTGTTGGAGCCGACTTCGTGCAGCGCCAGGATATGGGCGGCGATCAGACCGATCAGCACCAGCGGCACGGCAATGACATGGAATGCGAAGAAGCGGTTCAGGGTCGCATCGGCGATGACGTAGTCGCCGCGAATCCATACCGACAGATCGTCACCGATGATCGGAATGGCCGCGAACAGGTTCACGATGACCTGTGCGCCCCAGAACGACATCTGGCCCCAGGGCAGCAGATAGCCAAAGAAGGCCTCGGCCATCAGGCACAGATAGATCAACACGCCGAAGATCCAGATCAGCTCGCGCGGTTTCTGATAGGAACCGTAGAGCATGGCGCGGAACATGTGCAGATAGACCACGACGAAGAACGCCGAGGCGCCGGTGGAATGGATGTAGCGGATCAGCCAACCCCACTCCACGTCACGCATGATGTACTCGACCGAGGCGAAGGCGCGCTCCGCGTCGGGCTTGAAGTTCATGGTGAGGAAGATGCCGGAAACGATCTGGATCACCAGCACCAGCAGTGCCAGCGAACCGAAGAAGTACCAGAAATTGAAATTCTTCGGTGCGTAGTATTTGGCCAGATGCTCATTCCACATGGAACTGAGCGGGAAGCGATCATCGATCCAACCCAGGATGCCGCCCTGCCACTTGTCGGTTCTTTCGCCCATTTATGCAACTCCTCGGTCATCGCCGATCAGAATCACCGAATCACCGACATAGCGGTGCGGTGGCACGATCAAATTGGTCGGGGCCGGCACGCCGCTGTAGACGCGACCCGCCAGGTCGAACTTCGAACCGTGACAGGGGCAGAAGAAACCGCCCTTCCAGTCCGCGCCCAGATCTTCGGGCGCGACTTCGGGCCGATAGGTCGGCGAGCAGCCCAGATGGGTGCAGATACCGATCAGCACCAGCACCTCGGGTTTGACGGAACGGTTTTCGTTCTTGGCGTATTCAGGCTGCTGCGGCGCATCGGAATTCGGGTCGGCCATTTTGCCGTCGAGGCCCTTCAGGCTGTCGAGCATCTCCGGCGTGCGCTTGACCACCCAGACCGGCTTGCCGCGCCATTCGACATTGATCTTCTGACCGGGCTCCAGTTTGCTGATATCCACTTCCACGGGCGCGCCGGCGGCCTGCGCCTTGGCGCTCGGCTGCATCGACGACACGAACGGCACCAGGACCGCTACGGTCCCTATGCCGCCCACGACCGTGGCGGCAGCGGTCAAAAAGCGACGCCGGCTGGTATCTACGCCATCAGTACTCATCAAGGCTCTCCAGAGTTGTGTACTTAGTACAAAATTCGGTATTCGGGCTGTATCGCGCTATTTCGGGGCGGGCCACATTCTAAACGATTCGGGACGGGCTGGCTTGTCCGGATTCGTGGCCGCAGCTGCCGCTGCCATGGGGTGGCCTCAAAAACGGCATAGCTTCCATTAACTCCCCTTTCAGGTCAAGTGAATAACCGTTTTCTTGTTGACTTATACCGGGTTATCGATGTCCAGGAATTCCTGCTCGAGCCCGAAATGCTGCCCGAGATGCGCCCCCAGCGCCTTGATCCCGTACCGTTCGGTGGCATGGTGGCCGGCGGCCAGGAAGTGAATGCCGCATTCGCGCGCGACGTGGACCGTCTGTTCCGACACCTCACCGCTGATAAAGGCATCCAGCCCCAGCGCGGTGGCGGCGTCGATGTAGGACTGGGCCGCCCCGGTGCACCAGCCGATCCGCCGCACCGGGTGCTCACCTCCGGCGATCAGCAAGGGCGTCCGTCCCAGCACCTGGGCGACCCGGTCGGCCAGATCGGCCGGGCTCAGCGGCACCGGCAATGTCGCATGGCAGGCGATATCCGCACCGTGCCCGCCGCCGAACCAGCCGTCGACGGAAAAACCCAACAGGCGGCCGAGCTGAGCGTTGTTGCCGAGCTCAGGATGGGCATCCAGCGGCAAGTGATAACCGAGCAGACTGACGCCGGCGTTCAGTAATGCGGCCAGTCGGCGCCGCTTCATACCGGTCACACAGGGGTCCTCGCCCTTCCAGAAAAAGCCGTGATGGACCAGAACGGCGTCGGCCCCCGCCATCACCGCTGCATCGATCAGGGCCTGGCTGGCGGTCACACCGGTGACGATTCTGCGCACCTCCGCGCGCCCCTCGACCTGCAGACCGTTCGGACAGTAATCCTGAAAGGCATCGATCGTCAGCAGCCCGTCGGTATAGGCAACCAACTCGCTGAGTTTCACCATTGACTGTTCCCTCGCATATTCATCGGCCGGCAGCACTGCTCGAAGATCACCGCATTGTCGATCATATTCGCCGCGCCACCCTCAGGTTTGCTAGACTGCGGCGGCTGTTTGACGGCAAAACAGGCGCTAGGGTAGCCCAAGCATGAGTATTCGAAAACTGGTCTTGTTTCTGTTTCAGGCGATAACGGTGGGGCTGGTGGCCGCCGCCGCGCTGCTGTTTCTCAAACCTGAACTGTTCCAAAGCCCGTCCACAGTGGTCGAGGTGCGCGAGCGTCCGGCCGGTACCAGCGCGCGCGACAGCTGGATGGGACCGGTCTCCTATGCCGATGCCGTCGACCGTGCCGCGCCGGCCGTGGTCAACATCTTCACTGCCAAACTGGTCACACAGCGCAGTCACCCGCTGCTGAACGACCCGCTGTTTCAGTATTTCTTCGGTGATCGCTTTGGCACCGAGCGCCAGCGCCTGCAGACCAGTCTGGGCTCCGGCGTCATCATCAGCCCGCAAGGCTACCTGCTCACCAACAACCACGTGGTTACCGATGCCGACCAGATCGAAGTCATGATCAGCGATGGACGCAGCCTGCAGGCAACCGTCGTCGGCGTCGACCCGGATACCGACCTGGCCGTACTCAAGGTCGAATCCGATAATCTGCCGAGTATCGTCATCGGCAACTCCGAGCAGCTGCGCGTCGGTGATGTGGTGCTGGCAATCGGCAATCCGTTTGGAGTCGGACAAACGGTAACACAGGGTATTGTCAGCGCCACCGGACGCAATCAGCTCGGCATCAATACCTTCGAGAACTTCATTCAGACCGACGCGGCCATCAATCCCGGCAACTCGGGCGGCGCACTGATCAATGCGCATGGCGAACTGATTGGCATCAACACGGCGATATTCAGCAAATCCGGTGGTTCGCAGGGTATCGGCTTCGCCATCCCCGAGAGTCTCGCCAAGGGCGTCATGAAGCAGATCATCGAGCACGGTCAGGTGGTGCGCGGCTGGCTGGGAATAGAGGCGCAGGATCTCACCTCTGCACTGGCGGAATCGTTCGGGCTGAAAGATACCCAGGGCGTGTTGATCTCGGGCGTACTGCGCAACGGGCCGGCCGATAAAGCCGGCCTGCTGCCCGGTGACATTGTCATGCAACTCGATGGTGTTGTCGTCACCAATGCCCGCGACTCGATGAACCGCATTGCCGGGCATGTCCCTGGATCGACGCTGCGCATCAACGGTCTGCGCGACGGCAAGGCGTTCGCGGCCGAAGCGACCATCGGGCGTCGGCCGAACTCGACACTCGACAAGTAGCCGTTACATCCGAATCAGGCCGCGAAGAAGTACGCCTGGAATTCGTCGATGGTATTGGAAAGTGTCGGCAACAGACTGACAAACTCTTTCGCTTGCATGCCGAACTTACCGAACGCCGGCAGATCCTCCCAGCGTGTTTCGGTCAACGCGACACCCCGTTCATGCCAGGCAAACAGATTGCCGACGAGCACGACATCCGTCATATCGGCACGCCGCCCGGGATTGCGCTGAAAGTTCAGATGTTCCCGGATCACATTGACCCGCTCTTCGTCGAGATTCCAATGCCGCAGCAGGCTCACACCCGCATGCGGGTAGACACGCCGCACCAGCGCCTGCGTATCGGTACGACTCAGATCGAGATCCTTTTTCCGGCTCAGGTGATCCAGAATCGGCATCACGCCGATATTGTGCGTGACACCATAGAAAAGCGCATCGTTGGGATCCAGCTGACGCGTATGGTGCGCCAGCACATAGGCGGTGGTGCCCACGCGCGTGCTGTGCGACCAGTAATCGTCCAGTAATGCGCGTATGTTGCCGCGCCGGGTCTGAATGAGTTGCTTCATGGAATAGGTGGTGGTGAGATTCTGCACCCGCCCCATTCCCAGACGACTGACGGCCTGGTCCAGTTCGGTGATGGGACGAATGGCGCGGTAGATCGGGCTGTTCACCACCCGCAGCAGATGCTCGGTCAGCCCCATGTCAGCGCGCGCCGCCTGCGCCACGCGCCCCGCACTGGCGTTGTTGTCCTTCAACGAATTCATGACCGTCAGCAGCGAACCCGGCAGGCTCTGCAGTTTCAGCGTGCCGGTCTCGAGTGCGGACAGAATCTCGGTATAGAGTCGACCTTGCGAAAGTGTTTTGGATGGATGTGCAACTGGATTGTCCGTGTGTGACACCTGGCCTCCCTTGCCACTCGTGCTTGTTGTTATTGAAAGCACACAGCGAATCGAATTAAGCGTATTTATTCTGTTTATTCAGTTAGATAATGAAAATTATGCTAACCACAATCCGATAACGACGGAAGCGCAATAACCTTAAATGCAGCCGGATAAATATTCCGGACCGCGGTCTTGGATGGGCCGGACAGAAACAGATCAGCGGCACCGGTCTGTAAACGGTGCGACGCTGAAGCCGGAAGAAAGCGGTGGCCAGCCCTGGCGCGGAACGCGGGGCACGCCGACCGGCGGTACCCCGTACACTTGAAGACGTGAACTTACGTAGAAGAGATGCGGGTTGGACGGTTGCGCCATTCGGGCGCGGCGCTTGTGTCCATACCTGCTAGCAAACTAGAAATCCAACACTGCGGCGACGTACGGGCCGCGGAGTGTGATATCGGTATCCACGCCATCGACATCATCCAGCACCAGTTCCTGCTGCTTCCAGCCGCCTTCCAGCGCAAATCCGGCCGCGATGGAATAACGCAGGCGCGCCGTGATATCGGTGATGCGGCTGCCCGAATAGGTGAGCGCCGCTGCCTCCACACCGGCACTCAACCCGGTCAAGGGCAACGCCGCATCCGCACGGGCATAGAGCAGCGGAATCACGCCGCTGAATTCCGCCGTGTCACGCCCCAACGAACTCACGATGGTCGCCTCGCCGTCCATGACCTTGAGATCAAGTCCCAGATCCAGACTCACGACGTTATCAAGCAGCTCGTAGTAGAAGATGACGTCACCCTGATTCAACTCGACACTGCTGCTGACCTGATCACTGACATTGACCGTTACCGAACCAAACGTGAACGTTCTGGACACTGCGCCACTGCCATCGGTATCGACGCGCGCGTAGGCCAGTTTCACATTCGGCAAAACCGGCGTCGGATGTTCGAATGTCAGCCAGATGAACATATTCGCGCTGTCTGATAAGTGCAGATCATCTTCGACATCAATATTGTCACCGCGATAATTCAGGGTGCCCGAGGGGTCCATCTGCCAGCTGCCGACACCGGCCTCGACGCCGAGCACGTCCGCCTGAACAGATCCAACACCTGCCAGCAACAGTCCGGCGGCCAACAGACTCAGTTTTCGCTTGATCATTAATACACTCCAGATTCCCGGTTGTTTGTGGGCATCCGGCCCGAAGACAGTTTCCGACGCCCAAGCATGGAACATGACGTACCCGAGCGTCTGTGAACGGTATCCCACTTATTTCGCCAACCGGCGTCAGGCGTACATTGCGTTGGGAATCACTCCGAATCCGGGCAGCTGCGCAAGCTGTGCTGCGTCCAGCAGGCCACCGGTTTCGAACATCAGCGCTTGCGCGCAGATATCCTCTGTCAGCAGGTAGGTACCGAACGCCCCTTCCTGGCCGACCAGTGATGCATCGGCGGCCTGCGCCAGCGTCAGCGCCGCCCGCGTCAACAGGCTGGTCTCGCCGACCTGGGCACCGACAATGACCGCCAGACCCGCGGCTCGCGCTGCATCGAGCACCTCCAGCGAGCGCAGCAGACCACCCAGTTTGGATACCCGCAGGTTCAGCAGCCAGCGCGATGGATGATCAGTCAATGCATCAAGCTGTTGCAGCCGCAAAAAACTCTCATCGAGAATGATCGGCACGTCGAGCGCATCGGCGAGTTCGGCACATCCCCGCATGTCCCCCACAGGCAACGGCTCCTCCACCGCAAACAGCGGCACATCCAGCCTGCGCAGGTGCCGC
>JBFEJM010000055.1:0-9553 GCA_041553175.1 Gammaproteobacteria bacterium
GAGGATGTTGCGCGTGACCCGAAGGCCTTCAAGATCGGGCAGCGGTTGTTCTTGAATTACTGCGCGACCTGTCACGGTTCCGATGCTCACGGTGGCCCAGGCTTTCCCAACCTGGCGGACAATGACTGGCTGTATGGCGGACAACCCGACGCCATCAAGACCAGTATCCTGGAAGGCCGCCAGGGCGTCATGCCGGGTTGGAAGGACGCCTTGGGTGAAGACGGCGTCGCCGAGGTCAGTGCCTATGTCATTCAACTCAGCGGTCGCGAGGCGGACACAGCCAAGGCCGCCGCCGGCAAGGCGCGCTACGAAATGATGTGTGTGGCCTGCCATGGCGCGGATGGCACCGGCAACACCGCCCTGGGCGCGCCGAATCTGACCGATAACGTCTGGCTATATGGCGGTTCGCCGGGCGCCATCAGCCAGAGTATCGCGCAGGGACGCAACGGGCGGATGCCGCCGCACCGAGAGTTCCTGGGCGAAAACAAGGCACATGTGTTGGCGGCCTACGTCTACGGACTGTCTGCGGGCAAAACCCAATAACCCTGCTGGCGACGGCGTTTCGACGCCGTCGCCACATCATCGTAGCGACTTGCCGTAGATCAAACGCCCTCTCAGTCAGAATCCGTATAGTGGTCACGTGCTGCAGCATCCGCTCCAGCACTGCCGTCACGGACCCTCTTCCCAGGTAACCGTATGTCCGCAACAAAACCGACTCCACCGTCCGGCGACGAACTTGACCAGGAGCTATACGCCAAGCGTCAGAAAATATACCCTCGCCAGGTCCACGGAACGTTTGCAGGTCTGCGCGTACTCGGTATCTCGCTGTTGCTGGGTCTGTACTACTTTCTCCCCAGGCTGCGCTGGGATGGCCACCAGGCCGTTCTGTTCGATCTTCCGGCACGCAAATTTCATATTTTCAGCCTGACCTTCTGGCCGCAGGACTTCTTCTATCTTGCCTGGCTCCTGGTCATCTCCGCATTGGCGCTGTTCTTTTTCACCGCGCTGGCAGGCCGCCTGTGGTGCGGGTACGCCTGTCCACAAACCGTCTATACCGAATTGTTCCTGTGGATCGAGCGCAAGGTCGAGGGTGACCGCGGCAAGCAGATGAAGCTCGACAAACAGGGCATGGACGCGCGCAAATTCCGCCTCAAAGCGACCAAACATTCACTTTGGCTTTTGCTCTCGGCCTGGACGGGCTTCGTGTTCGTAGGTTATTTCACACCTATCACAGAGTTGTGGGGGGCGTTACTGTCATTCCAGCTCGGCCCGTGGGAAACCTTCTGGATCCTCTTCTACGGACTGGCCACCTACGGCAACGCCGGCTGGATGCGCGAGCAGGTCTGCATTTACATGTGCCCCTATGCCCGCTTTCAGAGTGCGATGTTCGATCATGACACATTGATCATTTCATACGATGAAAAGCGGGGTGAGCCGCGCGGCTCGCGCAAACGCAATCTCGATCATCGCGCCATGAATATGGGTGACTGTATAGACTGCACCCTGTGCGTACAGGTCTGTCCGACCGGTATCGACATACGTGAAGGCCTGCAGTACCAGTGTATCGGCTGCGCTGCCTGTATCGACGTCTGCGATCAGGTCATGGAGAAGATGGCGTATCCGAAAGGTCTCATCCGCTACACGACCGAGAGCACCATGAAGGGCGTCCCGTCGCGGGTGCTGCGCCCGCGTATTCTGGTTTATGCCGCCTTTCTGTTGGCGCTTGCCGGCGGCCTGGTCTATTCCGTGGGGCAGCGGATCCCGATTGAGCTGGATATCATCCGCGACCGCAATACACTGTACCGACAGACAGACATGGGCCTGGTCGAAAACGTGTACACCCTCAAGCTGATCAACATGGATAAAATGCCTCACCGCTATCGCTTGTCAGTAAGCGGTTTGGAGGGTATACAAATGGATATGAAAGTTGATGAAATTGCCGTCGCCGCTGGAGAGGTGCTTGAGATTCCGTTGCGGTTGCGTATAGATCCCGTCAACCTGAGACGACCGAGCAACGAAGTCGCGTTTACACTCGAGGAGATAGACAACCCCGATCTGCGCACAACCCAGACCGGCCGCTTCATCGGTCCCGCCGCAGGAGGCCGCTGAGAATGTCCACGCACGTCGACAGGTCACAACCTCGCCCCTGGTTCAAGCAGTTCTGGCCATGGTTTTTGATCGCGCTGCCCGCGACCGCAGTCGTTGGCGGTATTGCTACATTGATCATCGCGGCCCACGATCCGGATGGATTGGTCGCGGACGATTATTACAAACAGGGCCTGGCGATAAACCGCGAACTTGAACTCGACCGGCAGGCGGCTGCACTCGATCTGGCGGCGCTGGTGCGTTTGGACGAGGAAGCCAAGCGACTCATCGTCTCGCTACAGAACGCACAAACCGGCCAGAAAGCGAAGACACTCAAGCTCCGCATGGTGCATCCGACCCGACCGAATCTCGATCGCACCTTGTCATTGCAGAGGGATGCGGCCGACCGCTGGAGCGCCCCCTTCGAGGGCGCGGCACAAGGACGCTGGCATCTGCAACTCGAACCTGAAACGCGTGACTGGCGCCTCAGTGGCCGTCTGGAGCTACCGGAACAGCGACAGGTAATGCTGCAGCCACAGATCTGACAATGCACCGAACGGCGCATTGAAATAAACCAGCGAGGGGGGGGAGTAATGCAGGATATTCCGCTAATACAACGCTTGATTTCGATATTATGGCCGTCCTTCATCACCTCCGGTATAGCGACTGGCCTGTTCTTTACCGCGTTTGATCCACAACAGCTGCTGATGTTCACGGACTTCGCCGAGATCAGTCGGACCGGTGCCTATACGGTGGGGTTTTTTCTGTTCTGGTTGCTTACGTCCATAACCAGCGTATTGACCTGCTATTTCCAGAAACCCTGCAAGCCGAGCACATCGGGGGCGCAAAACTAGAGCATTGATTCCTGCAGTACGTGGAATCGGCTATCCGCCCGCAGGACGCCGGCAACCGTCATGACGGGTTGGAACTCGAAGTCTTCTGCGGAGAAACCTGCAGCCAGAACGTCACCGGACCGTCGTTGGTCAGACTGACCTGCATGTCAGCACCGAATTTTCCGGTCTCTGCGTCCGGACAGCGTTCCCGGGCGCGCGCGACGAAATAGTCGAACAGCAGTTCACCGCGTTCCGGCGGTGCCGCTGGCGTAAAACTGGGACGCATGCCTTTGGCGGTATTCGCCGGCAAGGTAAATTGCGGCACCAGCAACAGGCCACCTCGCACGTCCATCAGATTCAGATTCATTTTTCCATCGGCATCCGGGAAAACGCGGTATCCGAGCAGGCGATCGAGCAGACGATCCGCCTGGGCGTGTGCGTCGCCGCGCTCGACTCCAACCAGCACCATCAGACCACGACCTATTTCACCAATGGTGTTTCCGGCCACCTGTACCCGCGCCTCAGTCACACGCTGCAGGAGACCGATCACGCGAGCTGCTCGGCAAAACGGTCCGTCGCTCTGACCAGCATATCTGCGATACCGCTTTCGGTTGCGGAATGACCGGCATCCGGCACGATATGAAGTTCGGCCTTTGGCCATGCCTCACTGAGAGCGACCGCCTGCTCCACCGGGCATACGACATCGTAACGCCCATGCACGATGACGCCCGGAATATTCTCCAGCGTCTGCGCATTCTGCAGCAGCTGATCGGAAGCAAGAAAACTGTTGTTGACGAAGTAATGGCATTCGATGCGAGCCAGACTCAAGGCGGTGAACGGATCGGCGAAATGATCGACAACGGATTGGCGCGGCTGCAGTGTCGCGGTCCGACCCTCCCACAGAGACCAGGCCTTGGCTGCCGCCATTCGGTTGATCTCATTCTCGCCGGTCAGCTGCCGGTAGTACGCGTTGACCAGATCGTGCCGATCGGCTTCGGGGATGGGTGCGAGGAAATCCTTCCAATACTCCGGAAACAGAAATGAAGCGCCCTCCTGGTAAAACCAACGGATGTCACGTGGTCGACACAGGAAGATTCCGCGCAGCACCAGCCCGAGTACCCGCTCGGGATGGGTCTCGGCATACACCAGGCCCAGCGTGGATCCCCACGAGCCACCGAACACGAGCCAGCGCTCGATACCGAGGTGCTCGCGAATTCGTTCTATATCTTCAACCAGTCGCTGGGTCGTGTTGCCCTTAAGCTCGGCGTGCGGCGTTGAACGGCCACAGCCCCGCTGATCGAACAGCACAATACGATAGCGATTGGGATCAAAGAAGCGCCGCTGAAAGGGTTCGCAGCCGGCCCCGGGACCGCCATGCAGGAAGACGACCGGAATACCCTTTGGTGTTCCGCATTCTTCGATATACAGCTCGTGCGGCGCATCGACCGCAAGCGAATGACGAACGTAAGGTTGAATATCGGGATACAGGCCGGGCATAACTCAATCCTCGACGGGCGCTCACATGAAACAGCTATAGGATAATTCTTACAAATGCTTACTTAATGGACTGACAGCAATACCCCTCCCCCTGATGCGATTATTACGTCGGCTTCAGGCGAACCTGGGTTATAGCAGGCAGTTGAAGTCTAGGGACAATCGGTGTGCGGGAAAAGTGCGGGCGCCTTTTTGGGAGGAAAGACCCCGTGTCTGCCCGGGCGCTTCCAGGGAGGGAGTTAAGATCGCCTTCCAGCCTCGAATCTTCGGCAATCGACCCGGTGGACTGCGCCGGGTTTCTTTTTCTTGGGGGATGGGGAGTACCGCTGTAGGTACGAAAAAAAACAGGGCCCAATGGGCCCTGTCTTCTTTCCTACATGTTCACTGTCCGTCAGATGAACAGGCAGACATCCGCATCTTTACCCATGGGCAGGAAGTAGGTCGCACCCACATAGTCCACACCGTCGATAAACTCGCTGTGGCTGAACCCGAAAACGTCCACTGTCATCTGGCACGCGAACATTTTCACATCGGCCTCGATGCACAGCTCGCGCAGTTCTTCTACCGTGGCCACGCCCTTGTTCTTGAACGTCTTCTTCATCAGGCCCGTGGCGACTTTTTCGAAGCCGGGTATGCCGGCCATGATCAGGTTCGGCATCGGCCAAGCGAAGTTCTGAAACCATTTCGGACCGAACGGCATTTTCATCGGCATGGCCGGATTACCCAGCGGGCTGACTTCGGACGGGATTTCCTTCTTCAGCAGCAGAAGGCCGTAGAAGGTGAAGAAGATGCTGGCATCCCACCCCAGGGCAGCCGCGGTGGACGCCAGGATGAAGGGAGGATAGGCCCAGTCTAAAGTGCCCTTGGTGGCGATAATGGCCATTGAGGGGGTTTTACTGGCTTCGATATCCGCCAGCTTGCTCGGCAGCAGTTCGTCCAGCTTCTGGTTAAGCCACTGATCCAGCTGGGCATTCTGCATTGCGTCTGTAGACATATTTGCCTCCTCCTAACCACGTAAGTATGTTTGCCTGGTCCAACCCTTCCCATCGGCACGGCCGATTGTCCCGCGGGCTGGACCTTATAGGGTGACAGTCGTTCGCTGCACTATGAATACGAATATTATTCTGGATTTCGTCGCTCTCGCGGCCACCAGGAATTCACAGGTTCGCGTCTTGCTCCGGCGCGACGCACCGTACGGGCAATATATTCCGGCCTACCCAAGGGAGTCAACGCGCCTGAACCGTTACGACGGGCGGATCAGCACTGTTCCCACGGCAATCCCCGGTAACGCCAACCGCCCACAGCACTGCGATGGTGCTCGGCATCCAGTTCGCCTTCGAACCCCTCGGTTATATTAAAGACTTCACTAAAGCCATTTTTAACCAGTAACTTACCGGCTTCCTGGGAACGCTTGCCACTACGGCAGATGAGAACAATGGGTACGCAGTGAAGGTCGCCATCGGCGTCGCACACACCCCCCAGCACCAACTGACGCACCTGGGTGACGAAGTGAGGATTTATTTGCCATTCGGGTTCGTCAATCCAGGGGACATGGATTGCACCGACCGGATGCCCGACGAACAGATACTCCATATTGGATCGAACATCGATCAGAATGGTGCGCGGATCCTCCTGCACCAACCGCCATGCTTCCTCGGGTGAGATGCCCTTTACCGTGTGTTCGCTCGACATTGCCGCCTCCACATTCGCAGGACCTCAGTATAGTTTGGGTTTTACAGCAAAAAGCGGGCGCGGCATCATGCACATCGTATTCGGTAACCAACCACAGAAAACGCCATGAGCCAAGTAACGCTGGTCAAGCCCCCCAAAGCCCTGCTGCGTCCGGTTGGCCGCGCCATCGGCGACTACGACATGATTCGCCCCGGTGACCGTATCCTGGTAGCGCTATCGGGCGGCAAGGATTCGCTGTCGCTGCTCCATATCCTCAGCCATCTGCGGAGGTATGCACCGGTCCGGTTTGAAATCGGCGCGATCACGGTCGACCCCATGGTTGAAGGCTTCGATCCGTCACCGCTGCAGGGTTATCTCGCCACACTCGGTATACCTTATCACTTTGTCCGCGAGCCGATTATGGAGCGGGCACAGTCACACATGGGAAATGACTCGTACTGCAGCTGGTGCGCCCGCATGAAACGCGGTGTGATGTACAGCACGGCACGCAACCATGGCTATAACGTGCTGGCGCTCGGTCAGCACCTCGACGATCTGGCCGAGAGCTTTCTGCTGTCGGCGTTCCATGGCGGGCGCCTGCAGACCATGAAGGCACACTATGTAAATGACGCCGGGGACGTCCGGATTATCCGGCCTCTGGTCTATGTTCGGGAACGCCAGTTGCGCAGCTTCGCCGACATGACGGGGCTGCCCGTTATTCGTGATAATTGTCCGGCCTGCTTCAGGATGCCAACCGAACGCGAACATATGAAGCAGCTGCTGAAGACGGAAGAATCCCACAATCCGAAGGTATTTCAGGCATTACTGTCTGCAATTCGCCCTTTAATGGCGGAAGAGTCGGCGCTTCAGGTCAGCAAAATGGCTTCTGAGACAAAAATAAGGGGGCGGGCCTAGATTCGACCGCTCTGGATACTGTATTAAAGAAACAGGCAGGCGATTCTCAATCTATGTGCACTGAAAGTGGGAATGCATACCATTATTATTCTATATTTATTCATCTAGTGGAATATTATCCCTAAATGCCGGCAATGTTCTTACCGAGTGACCCGCCATGCGCGCGCGACTAATTTCTGCGCTGCTGCGGTTGTTCGCCGCCCTGCCCTTGCGCTGGAGCCAGCGCATTGCGGTCCTGCCGGGATGGCTACTCGCCCATCTCCCCAACGGCCTGCGGCGCATCACGGAGATCAATCTGGGTGTGTGCTTTCCCGAGCTGTCCGCGGCCGAACGCCGGACCCTGACCTATCGCAGCCTGGTGGAAACCTGCAGGACCGCGTTTGAAATCGGGCCGATGTGGCTGTGGCCGGCACCCCGTCTCCTCGAAATGGTCACGGAAACCCGCGACGCCGAACTGGTCGACAGCGCACTCAAGTCGGGGCAAGGCGTGATACTCGCGACACCGCATCTGGGTTGCTGGGAAATCGCCGGACACTACTGTGCCGCACGCTGGCATATCACGTCCTTGTACCGCCCACCACGAATCAAGGCACTCGATGAGCTGATCCGCCAGGGCCGCGCCCGCTGCGGCGCCCAGCTGGTGCGCACCGACGCCAAAGGTGTCCGGCAGCTGTTTCAGACTCTGAACTCCGGCGGTGTCATCGGCATACTGCCCGACCAGGACCCGGGTGACAGCGGCGGTGTATTCGCGCCCTTTTTCGGCACTGCCGCGAACAGCATGGTGTTGTTGCCGCGCCTGGCCCGAAAGACGGGCGCCAAGGTTTTCTTTGTGCGTTGCGAACGGTTACCCGGCGCAGCGGGCTACCGACTCCATTTCACGGCGGCAGAGGCGCAAATCCAAGACGCCGACGCCCAGGTCGCCGCCGCCGCCATGAATCGAAGCGTGGAGGCCTGCGTCCGCGCCTGCCCGGAACAGTATCAGTGGAGTTACCGGCGCTTCCGCACCCGGCCGCCGGGGAAAGAACGCATTTACTGAGGACTGGCTGCTGAAACCGAAGGACGTCTCCCGATTATTGTCCGCCCTGATCCGGGGCAGCGGCCTTTTTCAACCGCTTTAAAAAAACCTGCATTTCCTTTGCCGCCTGCTTGTCGCCCTTGCGCTCGGCCACGTCGATACCGGTGCTATAGGCGGTAATAGCCGCGGCTGTATCACCCGCTTCGGTTAACGCCTTGCCGAGCAGTTTCCACGCCGCGGAATAGGCCGCATCCTGTTCCACCGCACGGCGCAGGTGTTGAACCGCGGTGTCGGCATCCCCTGTCTTGAGGTACTCGTTACCCAGGCTGTACCGCAGCAGCGCATTGTCCTGGCCGCTCGCCAGCATCTTCTCGAAATTGGCGATCATGCTCATAAGCGTTCCCCGACAAACATCACTTCACCGCGCAGACCGAGCTCCATATCACCCACCAGGCCATCCTCCCGATAGAACCGCACTCGCAGAGCCGAAAACAATCGCAATAGCTCGCAGGTCTCCAGCCGATACGCCGGCGTACGCGGCCCTTTATCATGCAAGCGCTCGGGACCGAAGGTCTGATAGAACAGAAGACCACCGGGCCGCAAAGCCTGCGTCAGCGCAGTGGCCAGATCGCGTTCCAGAAAATAACTCACAGTAATGATGTCATAGCTGCCCGCGGATGGCGGCTGCACCAGCACATCGCGCACTGTGGCGTTAATGGGCGGGGTGATCCCGTGTGCCAGCACCGCGAGCTGATCGACTGCAACCGGTGACAGGTCCCATGCATCCACGACGAGACCGCGTGCAGCCAGAAACAGGGCGTTGCCCCCGCGGCCACAGGCCAGATCGAGCGCCCGCCCGGTTGCGGGCAATAAGTGGGCATTGTCCCGCAGCACATTTGCCGCAGACGGCGGGTCTTGTGTTGCGCCCCGATAACGCTCATCCCATTTACGCTGAAGCTCGTCCATTTCCCTGCATCGCGCGGGTTGTCGGCTAACGCCGCCAGAACGCCGGTGACAGCAGCACCAGCAGCGTGAAGATTTCCAGTCGACCCAACAGCATGGCCAGGCACAGGACCCACTTGGCGACATCATTCAAACCGCCGTAGTGATAGCCGACTTCACCCAGGCCCGGTCCAAGATTGTTCATGCAAGCCGCCACGGCGGAAAAGGCGGTAACCTGATCCAGACCGGTCGCCATCAGGACCAGCATCATTACTGCAAAGGCCGCGATATAGCTGGCGAAGAAACCCCAGACCGAGTCGACCACCCGATCCGACAAGGGCTTCCTGCCGATCTTTACCGGTATCTGCGCATTGGGGTGCACAAGCCGGGTTATCTCGCGCGCACCCTGCTTCAGCAGCAGCAGAAAACGTATCACTTTCATGCCACCGCCGGTGGAACCCGCGCAACCCCCGACAAAACTGGTGAACAACAACAGCACCGGTAGAAAACCGGGCCAATTATAGTACTCGGCCGTCGTGAAACCCGTGGTGGTCCCAATCGACACTGCCTGGAATATACCGTGGTGCAATACACTCCC
>JBFEJM010000056.1:0-9519 GCA_041553175.1 Gammaproteobacteria bacterium
CAAGCAACATGCGCACTTTCGGCTCCTGCACATGCTCGGCGACATAGCGCGCCAGATGCTTGCGCGCATAAGGGAACAGGACATCTTTGACGAACGACAGTGAGCTGGTGGTGCCTTCGATGTCGGTGACGATCGCTTTTACCATCAGCGTTGATTCCGCCTGCTCGAAAAGGACACGGCGTGGGTTGGTTTCCGAAGCGGCCGACACGCGGACATTTGTATCAGCAGAACTGCTGAGTAAATTTGGGATAGCCCCCCGCGATCCGATCGCCGGTATATTGCGCGACCCATCCCTCGGCTGTGGTGAACAGGCGGATGCACTTGAAGTGCGGGTTTTCGCCCATATCGAACCAGTGCGGCGTGTTGGCCGGTACGCTGATCAGATCACCCTTCTCGCACAGCACACCGTAGACCTTGCCGCCGACATGAATGTAGAACAGTCCCTGGCCGTCGACGAAGAAGCGCACCTCGAAATCGCTGTGGGTGTGCTCATCGAGAAACTTGGCGCGCAAGGCGGCCTTGTCGGGGTGATTCGGATTCAGACTCACCACATCGACCGACTGGAAGTCGTACTCGTCCATCAGCGCATCGACCTGTTTCCGGTAAGCCGCGATCACGTCTTCCTGACTGGCCTCGTCGGTCAACGCCCGCGCGGCCTCCCAGCGTTCGAAACGCACACCGATCCTGGCCAGCCGACGGCCGATCTCGCCGCCGTCGGTCAGGATCTCGTTGGGATGGTTTTCAACGTCCGAATAGATGGTCAGCTGGCTCATGTTCTGGTCACCCCGCGTTCACGCAGATCGCATTCAAACAGAAAATCGAAGGCCTCGAGATGGCGCATCGTCGCGGCCATGTCGCGCCCCCAGGCATACAGGCCATGGCCCGCAATCAGATAGCCATAGACAGGATCGTTGGCATCGAGCCAGGCGTCCACCCGGGCCGCCAGCCGGGCGATGTCCTGGTCGTTGTCGAACACCGGCACGCGCATCGAGGTCGCATGCGTGGTCTGACCGGGAAACGCCTTTAAAAGTTCATAGCCCGATAACACCAGATCGTGCGACTGCTCGCGCTGCACCGCACGCGAGATCAGGGTCGCGTTGACCGAATGCACATGCAGCACCACGCCGACATTCGGATAGCGCTGATAGAGTTGCGTATGCAGCAGTGTCTCGGCCGAGGGTCGTTTGTCGCTACCGACCGCGCGCCCCTGCATATCCGCGCGCATGATGCCGGTCTCGTCCAGCCTGCCCTTGTGCCGGCCCGAAACCGTCAGCGCGATTTCCGTTTCACTCAGGCGGGCGGAGAAATTACCGCTGGTCGCCGGCACCCAGCCACGCGCATGCAGTTCGCGGCCGGCCTCGATCAGGGCCTGCACCTGAGTGTGCCAGGGTATATCGGATGCGCGTTCGGCGGCGGAAGGCATGGCGGTCACCGGCAATTGACAGAGCGGCCGATTGTAGGCTGTCGGCTGCGGTGCGACAAGAAAGCCCGCGCCGCAACGGCGTAAGACTCCGTCAACGCTCCCACAGCCAGGCCGCCCCGCGCACGCCGCTGGAATCACCGTGTTTCGGCGCGACCAGTCGAGTATCCACCCGATCGGAAAACACATGGGTGCCCCAGCGGCGCGGCACCTCGACATACAGGGTCGGCACCTTGCCCATGCCGCCGCCGAGCACAATCACATCCGGATCGAGGATATTGATGACCTGCGCCAGCGCACGGGCGAGACGATCATAATAGCGTTCAAGCGTGGCCCGGCTCGCCGGCTCGCCATGCTCGGCACGCGCCACGATGGTCTCGGCACTGAGCATTCCGCCGGTCGCCTTTTCATGATCACGCGCGAGCCCCGGCCCGGAGACGAAGGTCTCGATGCAGCCATGCTGGCCGCAGTAGCAGGCCGGTCCCGGCAGTTCATCGGCGTTGGGCCAGGGCAGCGGATTGTGGCCCCATTCGCCGGCGATGGCATTGGGCCCGGTCAGCACCTTGCCGTCGACGATGATTCCGGCCCCGGTCCCGGTGCCGAGGATGACGCCGAACACGACCGATGCCCCGGCCGCCGCGCCATCGCTGGCTTCGGACAGGGCAAAGCAATTGGCATCATTGCTGATGCGTACCGGGCGCGCCAGCCGTGCCTCCAGGTCCTGCAACAGCGGCTGCCCGTTCAAACAGACGGAATTGGAGTTTTTCAGCCGGCCGGTGGCGCGCGACAGGGCGCCCGGCGTGCCGATGCCGAGCGGAATCCCGCTGACACCGAGGCGCTGTTCGGCAGCCCGGACCAAGTCCTCGATCGCGGCGAGAGTCGCCGAATAGTCGCCCTGCGGCGTCGGCACCCGTTCGCGCAATACGACCGTTCCATCCGCTTCCAAAACGATTATTTCGATCTTCGTTCCACCCAGGTCGACGCCCAAGCGCATGGCTTTTCCTCCCGGTCGATACGCGTATCATGTCGATTCAGGAAACCGTACCCAGGGTACAACATGACACACACCACTGTGGTGTCGGCACAGGAACTCGCCGAGCATCTCGATGATCCCCATTGGCGCATCGTCGACTGCCGTTTCGACCTCAACCAGCCGGATGCCGGCGAAGCCGCTTATAACGAAGGCCATATCCCGGGCGCGCTCTATGCCCACCTCGACCGTGACCTGTCCGGCCCCGTCACGCCCGGCGGTGGACGCCATCCGCTGCCGGATCCCGTTCGGCTGACCAAGACCCTCGGTAGCTGGGGCATCGGGCCGGATACCCAGGTCGTGTGTTATGACGCCCAGGCCAACGCCTATGCCGCACGGCTGTGGTGGCTGCTGCGCTGGCTGGGACACCGCAAGGTCGCGGTGCTGGACGGTGGCTTCGAGTGCTGGGAAGCAGAGCGCCGACCGCTCGGCCGCAAAACGCCCGCCTATACACCGGCGGAATTCCGCGGCAGGCCGCATGCGTCCATGGTCGCCTCGACGGCCGAACTGGAAACACTGCTCACTGCACCCACCTGTCGACTGATCGATGTCCGGGCGCCGGAACGCTTTTCCGGCGAGAAAGAACCCATCGATACCTGCGCCGGACACATCCCGGGCGCTATCAATCTGCCCTATCAGATCAATCTGGATTCCAGCGACTGTTATCTGCCGCCGGAGGCCTTGAAGAAAATGTATGGCCGCGTGCTTGACGAGGCACCCATCGAGCACTGTGTGCTGATGTGCGGTTCGGGCGTCACCGCCTGCCAAACGCTGGTTGCGCTGGAGCTGGCGGACTTGTCCGGCGCGAAACTGTACGCAGGTTCCTGGAGCGAGTGGATTCGCGATCCGACGCGACCGGTGGCCGTCGGCGGGAAATAGAGCCGCAGCGTAGACGAAGGGCCGGTGTACTTGATGCCGATAGCCCGGGTGCTATATCGCCACCCGCACCAGCGCCCGCCCCATCACATGACCGGCAAGCATTTCATTGCAGAATTCCGGCAGGTCGGCCAGTTCGATTTCGCCGGCACAGATGCTGTCCAGTTGCGCGCGGGTAATACTGTCCGCGATGCGCTGCCAGACATGCACGCGGGTTGCATGCGGCACATCGACACTGTTGATGCCCAGCAGGTTGACGCCACGCAGGATGAAGGGCATCACGGAAGTGTTGAAATCGGTACCGCTGGCCATGCCGATTGCGGCGACATTGCCATTGGCCTGCACGCTGCGGGTCATCCAGCTCAAGTACTCGCCGCCAAGGCTGTCGATGGCGCCACCGAAACGCACGGCCTCCAGCGCGCGGCGACCCATTTCCAAGCCGTCGCGCAGGATCACCTTCTCGGCGCCCAGTTCACGCAGGTAATCGATACTGAACGGCTTGAGGGTGAGCGCGGCGACGTCGTATCCACGCTGCGCGCACAGCGCGACGGCGAAACTGCCGACACCGCCACTGGCGCCGCTGATCAGAATCGGACCGAGTTCCGGGCGCTGGCCGTTGTGTTCCATCCGCTCCAGCGCGAACGCGGCCGTGAAACCGGCCGTGCCGACAATCATGGCATCGCGCGTGGACAGCGTATTCGGCAGCGGGATCACATTCTCCGCCGGCGCCCGCAGGTAGGGCGAGAATCCGCCGTCACGCGATTCCCCCGAGCCGCCCCCGGTCACCACCACCGGCATTCCGACAGGCAGATTCGGATCGTTTGAGGTCTCGACCCGCCCCGCTGCATCAACGCCGCCGACCAACGGCGACTTGCGCAGGATTTTGCTGCGACCGGTCACCGCCAGTGCATCCTTGAAATTCACCGCCGACCACTCGACCCGCACCACGATCTCGCCGGGGCTGAGCTGGTCGAGCGTCAGCAGCTCCAGGCCGGAGCGGTGCTGGGACTGGTCCTGATGAATGCGGAATACTGGAAATGTCGACATGAGTGCTGGGGAACGAGGTTGCTGGTCGAATAGGTATTCTAACCGACTTGGCCCGCAATGGCTGGTCCGGGCAGCGCGATAGGCGACACGGCGCACAGAATGACCGGCCGCGGCCGCTCGCGCTGCCCTTCCTTCCTAATGAAAGGGGCATTGCGGCTGGAACGGGATGGCGTGGCCCGGGGCGGACTGCGATAATGACGCGGTCTTTCCCTAGCCTCCGCCGAACACATGTCCAGCCCAGTCAGCCCTGTTCACCGCCGCCAAACCGTTCCTGTCGTGATCGGCGCCGTCACTGTGGGCGGCGGCCACCCCATCGTCGTGCAGTCCATGACCAACACCGACACCGCCGACGCGGTCGGTACGGCGGTGCAGGTCGCGCAACTCGCCAAGGCCGGCTCGGAACTGGTGCGCATCACGGTCAACAGCGAAGAGGCGGCCGCGGCCGTGCCGGAGATTCGCCAGCGCCTGGACGACATGGGGCTGACGGTGCCACTGATCGGCGACTTCCATTTCAATGGCCACAAACTGCTGACCAAACACCCCACCTGCGCGACCGCGCTGGCCAAGTACCGCATCAATCCCGGCAATGTCGGTCGTGGCAAGAAAAAGGACGAACAGTTCGCCACCATCGTCGAGCTTGCGCGCGATCATGCCAAACCCGTGCGCATCGGCGTCAACTGGGGCAGTCTGGATCAGGCGCTGGTGGTGCGCATGATGGACGAGAATGCCAAACGCGCGGAACCGCTGGATGCTACGGATGTCACGCGTGAGGCGCTGATCGTGTCGGCACTGGAAAGTGCGCACCGCGCCGAGGAACTCGGGCTGCACCACGACCAGATCATTCTGTCTGTGAAGATGAGCGGCGTGCAGGATCTGATCGCCGTCTATCGCGATCTCGCCGGACGCTGCGACTACCCGCTGCACCTCGGCCTGACCGAGGCCGGCATGGGCAGCAAGGGCATCGTCGCCTCGACCGCAGCTTTGTCAGTGTTGTTGCAGGAAGGCATCGGCGACACCATCCGCATTTCACTCACACCCGAACCCGGCGGCGATCGCACTCAGGAAGTCATCGTCGCGCAGGAAATCCTGCAGTCGATGGGGCTACGCGCCTTCACCCCGCAAGTGGTCGCCTGCCCCGGCTGCGGCCGCACAACCAGCACCACCTTTCAGCAATTGGCGCAGGATATTCAATCCTATCTGCGGCATCAGATGCCGGTGTGGCGCTCACAATATCCCGGTGTGGAAGAACTGACCGTCGCGGTCATGGGCTGCGTTGTCAACGGCCCCGGTGAGAGCAAACACGCCGATATCGGCATCAGCCTGCCCGGCACCGGCGAAGTGCCGGTCGCGCCGGTCTATGTGGATGGCGAGAAAACGGTGACGCTGAAGGGCGAGGCGATCGCGGCGGAGTTTCAGAAGATTGTGGACGAATATGTGGTGCGGCGGTTTGGGTGAGCGTTACGTCAGAAAAATCCCAATTAATTGATTATGTGATTCCGGCTCATCGGCGAGTCAGTTGAAGCAACCATAAAGAGCTATAAGTTCAACGGCATTGCCCTTCTCGAACACGGTAGCGATCTAATCGCCCAATTACAGCGCAATCGCTCAACCCGACACAGTCCAGAGAAATGCTGAACGCGAGATCGCTCAATTGTAGTCGTGGCGACATTTCTGTAAGCCATCCGGCCGTGACTGTTGTCGCAACACGGTGACAATTGTTTGCTCAATCCTGAATTGGAAAGCCGGCGTGCATTCGCTACACTTTGACCCTCTGAAAGATCGAAGTCATAACTTTATTTTATTGGCCTCGCTTTCGTATTTCGACAGACATTGGACGTTCTACACTTTCATTTCCTACCCGTCATGCGATTTCCGCACATGGCCATAACTACATAATCAGGGCGACACGCCCGAACGCCGTATTGTTTCTGACAAGCCCGCCGGGGCAGAGTATGACAAGCACAGGGATGCAATATGTTTGAGGTCAGGCTGACCTCAATACACTGGACGATGTGCAGATTTTTCTCTGCAGGGAGGCAGTTTCGTGGTCATGACCATCGAACACTGCGCAGCTTGTTCCGCAGATTTTCGGCGTTGCCCCGGCACGTCTGCCGAAACAGCGTGGTCCGAGCTTCAGCAGAATTTCGCCATCCACTCCGCGTTCGCATGAAAGCGCCGCGATCTCATCATGCAAGCCCGCCTTCATTTCCTCACCCGCCATTCCTCTCTCAACAGAAACACACTGAGTCGGTCCCTGACGGAGGCCGGCATCGAAACGCAGTGTCCCGACAAGGATGCCGCGGAAAGACCTGAACTGATCTTTTTTGACACCGTCGACACTGAGCTCCTGGAACAGGCACATACACTTAGTGGTGACGGCACAGGCAGAGTTCTGGCGATTTCAGTCGCACAGACGCCGCAAACAGACAAACTGTGGCAACTGATTCAGGCCGGTGCCGCTGAGATAATAAACTGGGACGCTTCACCTGATCCCACTGCGGCAATCGTAGCGCGGCTTGAACGTTGGGCGATCGTCGATAAAATGGTCGCCTCGGATTCCGTGGCGGATCTATTGGTCGGTCAGCACCCGATCTGGAAGAAAACAGTGCGGCGGCTGATCGAACTTGCGCACTTCAGCGACAGCTCGATCCTGCTCCTGGGAGAAAGCGGAACCGGCAAGGAACTGGCCGCACGCCTGGTGCACAGCCTCGATGCCCGACCGAAAAAGGCCGAGTTCGTGGTGCTCGATTGCGCAACCATTGTCCCGGAACTGTCCGGCAGTGAATTCTTCGGCCATGAACGCGGCGCCTTCACCAATGCGCTACAGGCACGCGAGGGCGCGATCGAACTGGCGGACAATGGCACATTGTTCGTCGACGAAGTGGGCGAACTCCCGGTTGCATTGCAAAGTCAATTGCTGCGCGCAGTGCAGGAACGCAGCTACAAGCGCGTCGGCGGCAACATCTGGCGTTCCGCTGACTTTCGCCTGGTGTGTGCAACCAACAGGGAACTGTCCGCCGACGTGACGAAAGGACGATTTCGGCAGGACCTCTATTTCCGCATCGCAACGAGCGTTGTGCGGCTGCCTCCTCTACGCGATCGCCGCCAGGACATACCGGCGCTCGCGCAACATTTTATGCGGGTGCTGCATCCTAATGAGGCACCGCCGCCGCTCGATCCAATGGTGCGCGACTATCTGTTATCCCGCGACTACCCCGGCAACGTGCGCGAACTACGCCAAGTCGTCGCGCGCATCATGACGCGCCACGTCGGTCCGGGCCCTGTGACCATCGGGGATATCCCCGAAGATGACTGGCCAGCGCCGAGCGTAGCCGGCAGCTGGCGCGACGATCATTTCGAACAGGCTATCCGCAGAGCGCTGTCATCCGGCGTAAAACTAAAGGACATCGGCCGGGCGGCAGAGGATGAGGCCATCCAGATCGCAGTCACCGACGAACAGGGCAATCTGCAGCGGGCAGCGCGCCGACTGGGCGTAACCGATCGCGCACTGCAATTGCGTAGGGCCAATCCGCGCAGCCATCCCTAGAACTCATGCACGACTGTCCGGATGGGTATCGATCAACCACGGATCGCGCTGTTGACGTTCGGAGCGGACACGGCCGAATGTCTTCAGACGCAGCCCGCGCCTGGGCCGCACCCGCGCGATCAGGCGGAGGAAGTTTCCACCCAGAATCAGGCCCTCGTCGCGCGCGTTCAGTTTGAGTGCATGAATCTTCTCCAGTTCGACCTGCGGATGCAGCCAGGGGCCATCCGTACCAAAGAGGATCTTGTGCGCACCCGCACGTTGCACCGCTTGCTCAAGCAGATCGAATCGCCGCACGCCCGCGGTATCGGTGTGAATGTTCGGATGTCGCACCAGATGGTCGATCAGCGCCAGTTGCGCACGCCAGTCATCGGAAAAACTGCCCAGATGCGGGATAATGAAATCGACGTCCGGGTATTCCTGCGCGAGCAGTTCGCACACGGATACCTCGCCCATCACGTCGTACAGTACAGGCAATCGAAAGGCGCGCGCCGCGGCACAGATCTCGCGTGAAATACGCGCGTCGTGACGATGCAGCTTGATGCCGACGAAACCGAATTCGACGACCGCCTGAGTGAGAAGCGCGCCGATCCGACCCCGGTCGCGCACCGGATCTACAAACGCGAAACCGTAGAAGCGATCCCGTCGACTTTCCACGATCCTTCCAACGTCACGATTGGCCGTCACATAGTCGGAGTGAAACGCTGCGAACAACACCGTTCGATCGATGCCTGCTTCGTCCGCCCAGCGCAGATATTTGTCCAGCGGCGCGCGGGTATCCCAGGGACCGGTAAACCCGTCGCCTTTGCCCGCATGACAGTGACAGTCGATGATCATGGCGACATGCTATGGAAGTCGACGGCCCGCTAGAAATAGCCGCGAGCGGCCGGTGGCGCCGCAAACTCCACATGCAGATGGTTATCGTGACCTGTAACCCTTATAACACCGGGTATCGCGCTGTCGTTGAACAGTACTCTTGAGACAGACAGCACTCTATTGGCGCGAATCATATTGACCAGCTTCTGCGTCAGCTCGCGCGAGTAGCGTGAATCGCTGATGGTAACCGACGCCTCCGCGCCATCGTTCCGCATCGGCCGTATGTCCACTTCCAGCCCCGTTTCATGTCCGGCGTGCGAAGGCGTATCCCCGCCGCCGCGCAGACTGATGTGCCCGATACCGATACGGGGACCACGTGGATAAGTGCGCTGCCAGGCGGCGCCAATTGCTTTGATGGCATTAATGGTTTCGCGCCGCCCGAATTGATGTGGCTGACCGTTCTTGGCACTCGTGCGGTCGTAGCTGTAGAAACCCGGCCCCGACAGCGGCAACTCGACAGTCACATTGGAGTCGGTGCGACCTCCGCCCGGTGTCGGCGTGGCGCCTGCCCCCGGCGGTTGAACTGCACCCGCCGCAATCAACGCCGCCTCGGTGACGGGACCGACGATACCGTCGGCGGTCAGACCTTTCTGCGTCTGAAAACTGCGTATCGCACTGCGCGTCAGCGGTCCGCTGACGCCGTCGGTCGCCAGCCGCGCACCAAGAATGCGGTTCAGCGACGACTGCACCCAGATGACGTACTCTCGGCTGCTGCGATTGACTTCG
>JBFEJM010000057.1:0-9469 GCA_041553175.1 Gammaproteobacteria bacterium
ATGGGGTGTTCCTTCATCAGGTCGATAGGGGGTCTATATTAACGCGAGAGGTTGGCCACGCGCACGGGTGCGGGTGGATGACTGTCATGAAATGCCGAATACAGCGGGTCCGGTGTCAGAGTGCTGGCGTTGTCTCGGTAGAGCTTCACCAGGGCGTTGATCAGATGGCGGGCGGCGGTCTGCTCGGCGGCGAAATTGTCCGCCTCGAACTCATGCTTGCGCGACAGGCGGCTGAAGACAGGCTGCAGAAACATGGCGAAGACCGGTGCCGCCACCATGAACAGCAATAACGCCATGTGCAGTGAAGGTTCGCTGACGCCCAGACCACTGTAGAAGGCGGGTTGATCGACCAGCCAGCCAAGCAGTGCCATGCCACCCAGACTCATCAGGATCATGGCGGCCAATCGCTTCTGCACATGTTTGTGCTTGAAGTGACCGAGTTCATGCGCGAGCACCGCCTCGATCTCATCCGGCTTCAGGGCATTGAGCAGCGTATCGAAGAACACAATACGCTTGTGCCGGCCCAGGCCGGTGAAATAGGCATTGCCGTGCCCCGAACGGCGCGAGCCATCCATGATGTAGATGCCTTCACTGGTGAACCCGCAGCGGTTGAGCAGGGATTCGATACGCGTGCGCAGCGCATCGTCCTGCAGCGGCGTGAACTTATTGAACAGCGGCGCTATCACCGCCGGGTAGGCCCACATCATGAGCAGGCTGAAGCCGACCCATACCAGCCAGACATAGAGCCACCAGTAGCTGCCGGACGCATGCATCAGCCACAGTACCAGGGCGATCAGCGGCGTGCCTATCAGCAGCAACAACAGCGCCTGTTTGATCAGGTCGCCGAAAAAAGTGGTGGCATCGGTGCGATTGAAGCCGAAACGCGACTCAAGACCAAAGGTCATCCAGGCCGCAAAGGGCACATCGAGCAGACTGGTCAGGAAGAAGAACGTCATCATGACGGCAACGCCGGTGGCGATCGGTGTCCAACCCAGCGGCGCCCACAGTGTGTCAAGCAGTGCAAAGCCGCCACCCAGGGTCCAGGCCAGCAGGAGGGCCGTGTCATACATCAGTTCGATACGGCCCAGACGGGTCTTGGCGATACTGTAGTCGGCCGCCTTCTGGTGGGATGACAGTGAAATACTGGCAGCGAAGGACGCCGGAACAGCCGCGCGCCGTGCCGCGATATGCGTGATCTGGCGGGTCGCCAGCCACTGGCGGATGACCAGAGACAGCACTACCGCGGTAACGAACAGAATAGTAAAGGCATTCATTTGATGTGGTCGGGAGTCCGGTGGCGCTAGGGCGGTGACGCAGGGTACGTCCTTTTCAGGGTAGCCTTTGCTAGAATGCAACTCAACTATTCAAACGACAAACAAAGGGAAATTCATGGCGCCGCATCCCGACAACCTGATCTGGATCGATTTGGAGATGACAGGACTTGACACCGACAATGATTCCATTATCGAAATCGCGACCATCGTCACAGACGCCCAATTGAACGTCCTGGACGAGGGCCCGATTCTCGCCATCCACCAGCCGGACGATGTACTCAATGCCATGGACGACTGGAACAGGAATCAGCACGGCGGATCGGGTCTGACCGAACGGGTGCGCAACAGTCCGCTCAACGAGCAGGATGCCGAAAGCATGACCATAGATTTTCTGAAGAAGCACGTGCCGGCCAAGGCCTCGCCCATGTGCGGCAACAGCATCTGTCAGGACCGCCGGTTCCTGACCCGCTGCATGCCCGAACTCGAAGCCTATTTCCATTACCGCAACCTGGATGTCAGTACCCTGAAGGAGCTGGCACGCCGCTGGGCACCGAATCTTGCCGCTCAGTTCCACAAAACCCCATCCCATCTGGCGATGGACGATATCCGCGACTCCATTCGCGAGCTGCAGTTCTATCGCGAGAAATTCATCAGCCTGCCGACCGGCGGCTAATCCGGCCAGCGTTTGATTGCTGTGGTCATTCTGTCCACGCAGGCGGGCAGGGTTGACGTATGTCAATGTGGTCGAGTGGGTGGAGCGCTACAGTGAACGCTCGATACTCGAGTGTGGTCGAATACCTTTATGAGTAACATCAGTCTGATCGTGACGCTGCTGTTCGGTGCGCTGTTCGCCTATTTCATCGCGCGCATGGTCTGGGCTATCGGCCGCAATCTCGTGCAGGGCATGCTGATGCGGCGGCAGTTGCGGCAGCGGCTGGCGGGTATGCCGCTGGGGCAGGCGCTGGAACGCTCCGGAGCGGACCCGGCGAGCTACCTGCACGATCGGCAGATACACGATATCGAAGTGCAGTTGCGCAACTGTGAAGGGTGTCAGGAACTGGATCAGTGCGGGGATGCGCTGGCCACTGATAAGCCGACCGAGCAATTCAAATTCTGTCCGAACTACGATGCGCTGTTCAAGCCGAAAGACAAAGACAAGGCCGAGCCGGGCGGCTCATAATCGGCTGACGCTGTTTGCAAACTGGCACGCATGAGCATCGTTTGCGTGCCGTCAGTTCTCCGTGGATTGTCCCGCCAGAAACAACCAGGTCTCCACCACGCTGTCCGGATTCAGCGACACGCTGTCGATACCTTCTTCCATCAGCCACTGCGCCAGATCGGGGTGGTCTGACGGACCCTGCCCGCAAATGCCGATGTATTTGTGCGCTTTATGACAAGCCTGAATGGCCATGCTCAGCAGCCGCTTGACGGCGGGGTCGCGTTCGTCGAAGCGGTCGGCGACCAGTCCCGAATCTCGATCCAGGCCGAGTGTCAGTTGGGTCAGGTCGTTCGAGCCGATGGAGAAGCCGTCGAAATACTCCAGGAACTGATCGGCCAGCAATGCGTTGGACGGGATCTCGCACATCATGATGATGCGCAGGCCGTTGCTGCCGCGGGCCAGTCCATTGGCAGCCAATGCCTCGGTCACTTCGCGGGCTTCGTCCAGCGTGCGCACAAAGGGGATCATGATCTCCACATTGGTGAATCCCATGTCGTCGCGCACCTTGTGCATGGCGCGGCATTCGAGCTCGAAACAGTCGCGGAAACCGGGTGCGATATAGCGGCCGGCACCGCGAAAACCCAGCATGGGATTTTCTTCCTTGGGTTCGTAGTCGCTGCCGCCGGCAAGATTCGCGTACTCGTTGGATTTGAAGTCCGACAACCGCACGATCACCGGCTTGGGCCAGAATGCGGCCGCCAGTGTCGCAATGCCTTCCGCCAGTTTGGTGACATAGAAATTGACCGGATCGCCATAGGCCGTCGCCTGCGTATCGATGAGTTTGCGTAGCGCCTCGGGTTGGCGATCGTATTCCAGCAGGGCCTTGGGGTGGATGCCGATGGTGCGGTTGATAATGAACTCAAGACGCGCCAGGCCGATGCCGGCGTTGGGCAGAAACTGAAAATCGAATGCGCGTTCCGGGTTGCCGACGTTCATCATGATCTTGAATGGCAACGGCGGCATTTTATCCAACGCGATTTCACGGATGGAGAAGTCGAGCATTCCGCGATAGATATAGCCGGTATCCCCTTGTGCGCAGGACACCGTCACCGCTTCGCCGTCGCGTATGCGATCAGTCGCGTCGCCGCAGCCCACGACGGCCGGTATGCCGAGTTCACGCGCGATAATCGCTGCATGGCAGGTGCGGCCGCCTCGATTTGTCACGATTGCCGCCGCGCGTTTCATGATCGGTTCCCAGTCGGGGTCGGTCATATCGGTCACCAGCACGTCACCGGCCTGCACTCGATGCATTTCGTCGATGCGGGTGATGACGCGGGCGGGACCGGCGCCGATACGACCGCCGATGCTGCGGCCGGTAATCAACGGGTCGCCGGATTGTTTCAATTCATAACGCTGCAGGATCTGACCGTCGGCCCGGCTCTTCACCGTCTCCGGGCGGGCCTGAACGATGTACAGCAGGCCATCGACACCGTCGCGGGCCCATTCGATATCCATCGGGCGGTCGTAGTGTTGTTCGATGGTCATGGCGTGGCGCGCCAGTTCGATCAACTCGTCGTCCGTAAGCGAGAAGCGCGCTCTGTCTTCGCTATCGACATCGACCGTCACCACCGGCGGGCCGTCACCGCCGTCTTCGCGATAGATCATCTTAATGGCCTTCTCGCCGCGTTCGCGGCGCAGAATGGCGGGGCGTCCCTGGGCCAGCAATGGCTTGTGCAGATAAAACTCATCCGGATTCACCGCGCCCTGGACGACGGTTTCACCGAGCCCGTAGGCGGCGGTGATGAACACGACATCACGAAAGCCGGATTCAGTGTCGAGTGTGAACATGACACCGGACGCGCCGAGGTCGGACCGCACCATGCGCTGTATGCCCGCGGACAGGGCGACCAGTTCATGTTCGAAGCCGTGATGCACGCGGTAGGCGATGGCGCGATCATTGTAGAGCGACGCGAATACCTGCTTGACGGCGATGAGGACGGCATCGATGCCGCGCACATTCAGATAGGTTTCCTGCTGGCCGGCAAAAGATGCGTCGGGCAGATCTTCGGCGGTGGCCGATGAACGGACGGCCACGGCGATTTCGGCGCCGGCCTCCTGCTGCAGCTGGGTATAGGCGGAGCGGATCTGCTGTTCCAGCTCGGCGGGCATGGGTGCGGCATTGATCCAGCCGCGTATGCGGTTGCCCGTTGCCGCCAGCGTCTGCACATCGTCGATATCCAGTGATGCCAGCTCCGCCTGAATGCGTGCAGCCAAGCCGGTCTGATCGAGGAAGTCGCGATAGGCCTGGGCGGTGGTGGCGAAACCGTTCGGAACGCGCACGCCCGCAGCCGTCAGATTGCTGAACATCTCCCCCAGCGAGGCGTTCTTGCCGCCGACTTCGGCTACATGGTTCATACCGAGTTGCGCGAACCAGCGCACCAGCGTTTGCATAGTGAAATGCTCCTCCGCGCTTGCACCTGCCCGGCATTGGGCTTACAAGGAGGTTAGCATCGCCGTGCAAGGGATGGAATGAGGTGAATCAACAAACGCCACGTACCGTGTTTTTCGTATCGGATCGGACGGGCATAACAGTCGAGACAATCGGCCGAAGCCTGTTGACCCAGTTCGACGGCATCGAGTTCGTGCAGATTGCCGTGCCCTTTGTCGATTCCGAGGACAAGGCACGCGCAGTGGTCGCCCGTATCGATGCGTGTGCCGCCGAGGGACAGCAGCCGCTGGTGTTCTCCACCCAGGTGCGGCCGGAGTTGCGTGCCATTCTGGCCGCGAGCCGGGGCTTGTACCTGGATATCTTCGCCACCTTTCTGGTGCCGCTGGAACAATCGCTGGGGCGGGACTCGTCACATTCGATCGGCCGCTCGCACGGCATGCAGGACACAACGCGTTACGACAGCCGCATGGATGCGGTCAACTTTGCATTGAGCTGTGATGACGGCGTCGGTACCCAATACTACGCATCGGCGGATGTCATCATTGTCGGCGTATCACGCAGCGGCAAAACGCCGACTTGCCTGTATCTCGCCATGCAGTATGGGCTGCTCGCCGCCAACTATCCGATTACCGATGAGGACCTCGAGGAAATGCGGCTGCCGTCCGAACTGGCGGCGAACCGCGCACGCCTGATGGGGCTCACCATCGCGCCGGAACGCTTGCAGCAGATTCGGCAGGAGCGGCGGCCGGACAGCACCTATGCCAGTCTGCGCCAGTACCAATACGAAGTGCGCCAGCTCGACGCCCTGTTTCGCCGCGAACAACTGCCGGTGCTGGACAGCACGCACATGTCGATCGAGGAGATCGCCGCCAGCGTGGTTCATGAGCTGAGGCTGACCCGTAAGCGCTGACTATATTCCCGCTGGAACTACGGTTATTCCGACTCGGGCCGCTACGCAGCCAATGCCCGGCGTCGAATGGCCTCGGGACCGTGAACGATCAGGGAAGATTCAAGGGGGAGTATATGTTCCGCACTATTCTTTTCGCTGCGACTCTGGCGTGGTCGACATTGGGTTTCGCCGCCGATGTGGCCGCTGATGAAGAAGCCGGCATGACCGTCGAGGAATTCGTCGCCTCGCTGAATTTTCAGGACGGTACTGTCGCGCTGCCGAATGGCATCGCCAGTATCGAACTGGGTACCGACTTCCGTTATCTCGATCCTGAAGATGCCGAACGCGTGCTGGTCGCCTGGGGTAATCCGCCGGGCAACGAGAGCTATGGCATGCTGGTGCCGACCGCGGCCGATCTGTTCGACCAGACAGGGTGGGCGGTGATTATCAGCTACGAGGAAGACGGCTACGTGTCCGATGAGGATGCCGACAAGATTGACTACAGTGAGTTGCTGCGCAACATGCAGGACGATACCGAGACCGAGAACAAGACGCGCATACAGGCCGGTTACGAGGCGATCACGCTGGTCGGATGGGCTGCTCCGCCGCGCTACGACAGTGCCAGCCACAAGCTCTTTTGGGCCAAGGAACTGGCGTTCGGCGATGGTGAGGAAAATACCCTGAACTACAACATTCGAGTGCTGGGGCGTAAGGGCGTTCTGGTATTGAACGCCATTGCGGGAATGTCACAGCTGGCACCGGTTGAGACCGGCATGCAGCAGGTGCTCGCCATTACCGAGTTCAACGAGGGTCACCGCTACGCGGATTTCGATCCAAATGTGGACAAGGTCGCGGCCTACGGCATCGGTGCATTGGTGGCGGGCAAGCTGGCCGCCAAGGCCGGTTTGTTCGCCAAGTTCGGCGTCATGCTGCTGGCCCTGAAGAAATTCCTTATACCTATCGTGATAGGCGTCGTTGCCCTGTTTGCAAAGCTGTTCAAGCGCAAAGCGCCGCAGGCCTGACCTTCATCAGCCGGATGGTGGCGACAGTGACTGCCGATAGGGCAAGCGCTGTCGTCACCGGCGGATGATCCGCTTTCTCCCGCTCTCGTCTTATGTAATCACCGTCGGTTCCGAACGGCCGGTGTGATGTCTGATGCCGGCGATCTCATCGGCAATACGAATCAAATCCGCCAATGCTGTCTGACTGTCGAGGACTTGCGCCGCGGGATCGGCCTCATAGCGCTCCAGATAGACGCGTAGCGTCGCGCCCGCAGTGCCCGTACCGGACAAGCGAAACACGATCCGCGACCCGTCGGTGAAGCCGATACGGATGCCCTGATTACGGCTGACGCTGGCGTCGATGGGATCGGTGTAGGCGAAGTCGTCGCTGAACTCCACTTGGTAGGCCTCGAAGCGGCGTCCCGGCAATGTCGGTAATTGCGCACGCAGTTTGTCCACGAGTGTGTTGGCCGCCTGACTGTCGACGCCTTCGTAATCGTGACGGGAATAGTAGTTGCGCCCGAACCGCCGCCAGTGTTCCTGTACGATGTCGGCGACCGATTGACCGCGTACAGCCAGCAGGTTGAGCCAGAACAGCACGGCCCAGAGTCCATCCTTCTCGCGCACATGATCCGAACCGGTGCCGAAACTCTCTTCGCCGCACAGTGTGACCTTGCCGGCATCCAGCAGATTGCCGAAGAACTTCCAGCCGGTCGGCGTTTCGTAGCAGGGCACATTCAGTGCCGCGGCGACACGGTCGGCGGCGGCACTGGTGGGCATGGAGCGCGCGATACCGGCAATGCCGTTCCGGTAGCCGGGTACGAGATGGGCGTTGGCGGCCAATACGGCCAGACTGTCGCTGGGCGTCACGAAGAAATGGCGGCCGAGAACCATATTGCGGTCACCGTCGCCATCCGATGCAGCGCCGAAGTCGGGTGCATCGTCGCCGAACAAAACATCGACCAGCTCGTGCGCATAGGTCAGATTCGGATCGGGATGTCCGCCGCCGAAGTCCTCGCGCGGCGTGCAGTTCATCAGGCTATCGGCCGGCGCGCCGAGGCGGCGAACCAGCAGTTCTTCCGCATAAGGTCCGGTGATGGCGTGCATCGCGTCGAAGCGCAAGCGGAAGTCGCCGCCGGTGAACAGCGCGCGGATGCGCTCGAAGTCGAACAGTGTTTCCATCAGATCGGCGTAGTCGGTCACCGGATCGATAACATCGACCGTCATGGCGCCGAGCTGCTGTGAACCGAGCCGCTCCAGACTGATATCATCCGCCGAGGCGATGCGGTAACGATCAATGGTACAACTGCGGTTGTAGATTGCTTCAGTGATTTTCTCCGGCGCGGGTCCGCCATTGTCCGTGTTGTACTTGATGCCGAAATCCTCGTTCGGTCCGGCTGGATTATGGCTTGCTGAGAGCACGATTCCGCCATAGGCTTTGTGCTTGCGGATAACACAGGATGCCGCCGGTGTCGACAACAGACCGTTCTGTCCTACCAGTACCCGCGCCACTCCGTTGGCGGCGGCCATTTTAAGAATGGTCTGGATGGCAGTGACATTGTAATAACGGCCATCTCCACCTACGATCAGTGTTGAGCCCTGCAATCCGGGCAGACTGTCGAAGATCGACTGAACGAAGTTCTCCAGATAGTGCGGCTGCTGAAACACCGGTACCTTTTTACGCAGTCCCGACGTGCCTGGTTTCTGATCGTTGAAGGGACGGGTTTTGATTTCGTTGACCTGCATATCTCCGCCTTGTTTTAAGTGCGTGGGACCTGCCCGCGAAAAGTGAAGGTTCTCAGCCGCAAGCCGATAACCCGTTAACAGTGCGGCAACTGCCGCGAATTTCGACTATGGTATGATGCCGCCATGTTGATACGAGATTACACACAGACGAGACGCCGTCGCCAGGTCCACGACCTGGGCGAGTTAATGGCGATCTATGAGTGTAACTATATCCGCATACGCCAATTGATTCCCGATCTTGCGGCGGTGGGTGACGGCGGCGTATCGAACGCGCCGGGCGCACTTGAGTTGCAATTGCGCGTCGGTGAACGCAATCGCTATACCACCACGCTGACGCTGACCTATGAATTCGAGGATGAAGAGGGCGCGTTCCGAGCGCCGGACATTCAAGTACGGATTTATCATGATGCCCGCCTGGCCGAGGTGATCAGCTGCGGTCGTCGACGTGGCCAGCGCGATGCCGAGTACGACCGCTGGCGCCGCGATTACAGCCTGGACGACAAATGGCGCATCAACCGATTCCTGCAGAAATGGCTGGGTTACTGCCTGCGTCAGGGGCATAGATTCCAGGTTAATACGGCCGGGGACTATATTGCGGCCGGCAGCTGGCCGGATATTATGGCATCACTCTCCGGCCCTAAAAAATAATCAAGTAATTACAATAACTTGTATTTCCTGTTCCGAAATCTCCCTCCCTTTTGAATTCTTGATCAAAACACTCAACTACTGTATAAATTGATTCCCGACCAAATTACTATGGTACTTCGCCGGATGTGTCCGGCAAGGATAGGAATCAATCATGAGACTCTCGACCAAAGGCCGTTACGCCGTCACCGCAATGCTCGATCTCGCCATTCACGCCGGCAAGAGCCCGGTTACCCTGGCGGATATTTCCCAGTGTCAGGGCATCTCGCTGTCTTATCTCGAACAGCTGTTCGCCAAACTGCGGCG
>JBFEJM010000058.1:0-9425 GCA_041553175.1 Gammaproteobacteria bacterium
CCGCACCAGGGTGCCCAGAAATCCACCAGCACCGGAATATCGTTGCGGCTGATATGTTTGCCGAAGGTCGCGCCGGTGAGTTCCAGCGGATGGCCGGTGAAGAGGGGCTGATGGCACTGTCCGCAGTTGGGCTTCTGTTGCAAGCGTGCGGTCGGTACGCGATTAACGGCGTGGCAGTGTGGACAAACGAGATGCAATGCGTCGCTCATGTCGGCCTCTGTACTTTACCTGTGCGGGATTGCCGATGTCTTCTCAGTATATACACGGTCAAGCATGGTGTTGCCGCGCAGGCGGGTATTGCTCGCTGAGATCCGGCCGGCTAAAGGCGTTCCGCGAAGTGTGCCGCACCGAGCAAGGGCGCCTGCGAATTGGTCGCGACCCGCACCGGTATGTCTTTCAGTAAGGGAGCGAACCGCCCTTTGTGCAGAAACGCGTCCATGAAGAGGCCCCCGGTCAGTGCGGGCAGGATCTGTGGCGCGATACCGCCGCCGATGTAAACGCCACCCAATGCGAGACATTTCAGCGCATGATTGCCGGCTTCCGCGCCGTAGATGGTGACGAACATCTCCAATGCGGCGCTGCACAGGGGGTCCTTGCCGCTGAGTGCATGGCCGCTGATAGTGGCACTGGGGTCACCGCTGCGCAGTTCTTCGCTGAGCCAGTCCGGTTCACTGCCATAGCCGCTGTCGCGCAGGAACTGGTAGACGTTGTACAGGCCGGGGCCGGACAGGATGCGTTCGTAACTGACGTGACCCTCGAACCGCCGGCGCAGATACTTCAGCAGCTCGATTTCACGATCGCTCTGCGGCGCGAAATCGCAATGGCCGCCCTCGCTCGCGATCGGGTGGTGGCGCGTGCCATCCCAATACAGTATCGCCTCACCCAATCCGGTCCCGGCGGCGACCACCGAGATGTTGCCGGCGGCGCCGTCCTTGCCCGGATTGAGCACGACATACTCATTCGCGCCGATGAACAGCATGCCGTAAGCGGCGGCCTCGAGGTCGTTGAGCAATTTGACCCTGGGCACTGCGATGGCCTTGGCCAGGGTCTCTTCGCTCAGCGACCAGGGCAGATTGGTGGTGCGGCATTGTCCCGCGATGACGGGTCCGGCTACACCGAAGCAGGCGGCTCGCAGCGCGGGGCGCGGGGTCGGTGCGAGGAATTCGTGCAGGATCGCGTCCAGCGACAGATAGTCATTGCTTGAGTAGGTCTGTAGCCGTACCGGTTGCAGTGCGCCACCCTCGGCGAGTGCATATAGCGCGATGACAGTCTTGGTGCCGCCGATATCGCCGGCCAGAATCATAGCTTCGTTGTCCATGGGTAATCCGCTTGCGTGTATTTACAGTTCGGGGCTCACGATATCTCTGCCGACGCCGGTGCTGTTTCACTGCCCTGTTCCAGGAGATAGGCAAATGCCGCCATGAAGGCGTTGGCGGCCTGGTGCGGAGGACTGGCGTAAAAGCTGGCCCAGGCGGCGCCGCGGCTCTCGTTGTAAATGCCTTCCTGTTCAGGATGCATGTCCAGCCACGCAAGGCGGACTGCGTGACCGATCAGGACATCGAGAATGATGTAGTCATCCAGCACCAGCGTGGGATTGGCCTTGAATATTATGACCAGGGCATGCAGGGCCTCGATCACCAGCTGCTGATAGCTGGGCGCCTTGGATTTATTGAGCAGATGCTCGACCCGCAGCAGGAAATTCTTCTCCCCCGCTGTCATCTCGCCCTGAAGCAATTCGCTGTCAAGACTGTTGCGCGGATCGAAGCGGTCGCCAATGACAATGCCTTTGCAGTGCTGCAGAATTGCCCATACACCGCTGAAGAACGCTTTCGGCAGCCGGCTGACGACACCATGGGATTCGCGCCATTGGTTCCAATCGGGATCGGCGCCGATGAGCGTGGGATTGTCCAATGCGGGGAAACGCACCCAGTTGATATCACCGGTGTCCTGTCCACTGTGCAGGGCCTCCACCCGAATGACATTGTCCATCATGCGCCGATAGCCGGCGAGTACTTCCCGCAGTTCCTCTGTCAGGGCGTGCGGGCTCAAGGTCAGGATATATTCAAAGGCGGTGTGTTGCGGCCAGTGATGGATGCGTGCCTGCTGGGCGACAATCAGCCGCAGCATATGGCCGATGCGCAAGGTGAGCATGTCTTCGAACAATTCCGGCTCGGCCTTGATCAGCATGGCCAGATAAATGATCAGTTCCTGATGCAGAATACGCTCCCGTGCATCGTCTCCGCAGTAGGTGCGGATCTTGTCGAGCAGGTCTGCATTGGCGATCGGTTCGGAAATGACCGCGTCGAGGCTGTAGGCATGTCCGACCGCGAGTTGTTTCTGGCGAATAATGATCTCGACGACGGCGTCCTCAAGGGTCTCGTCCGACTTATCCAGTAATGCCGCTGCACGCCGCACGACAGACCAGTGCTGCGCGCGGCCGGCCGCAACGTAAAGACTCTCGGTGATGCCGCTCAGTGTGGCGTCGGCGTACATATCGATGCCGGTATGATAGCTGCCGCCTTCTAGTATCCACAGGCGGGACAGTATTTCGATGTACTCATCCATGCTCTGTGCCTGCGCCAGTTGCCGGCACAGGACCGATGCATCGTTGGCGGACTCCAGTTGCAATCTGTCCTGTATCGACGTGGTCTGATCCTGTGGTTCAGTCGCGGGAAGCAACTGATCGAGCGGGACGGGCGTGACAGGTTCTTCCGTGTGCAGTTTGAAGTCATGCAGATAATCGATGCGCTCGCTGCTGGCCTCGGGCAAGAGATCCTGCAGGCGACCGACCCTTGTCGGCACGCCGCCGCAGTCGCCCGCCTGCATCTCTTTGAGCAGTGCAAGCAGTTCGGATTCGTCGGTCTTATGCAGGTGGTCGTTGTCGATCAACAATGTCAGCAGCGGTTTGTTGCGTTGATTCCAATGGCGATGGATATACATCAGTTCGCTGTGCAGTCGCTCGGCCAGAAAGGGGCCGTCCAGACCGAGATAGAAATCGCGTGGATTCAGTATCTGCGGGAGGAACAGCATCGGCAGTCCGCCGAGAATGAGTACACGGGAGGTGGCCAGGCTACGCAGCCGCCGCATCGGCCGGCCGCTCAGGCCGAGCTTATGGTTGCGGCCGAGCTGGCAATAGGCCGCAGCCAGATCGTCCGCCTGAAATACCCGTACCGGATGAATGTCGCTCAGCAGTTCGCTCTGAATTCCGCACTCGGCAAGATGGTCGCGCACGGCTTCATTTTCAGCCAGCAGGGCGATCATGACCTGACTGTGGCGCTGCCGGCCGATGCGCGTATGCCGTGCCAGCGGATCGATGTCGTTCAGATCGATCAGGCCGTCGCGCAACAGACTGCCGAGGAGATAAAGACTCTGCGCCCAGACCAGCGGGACATTCTCGTTGGGCAGGCGTGGCTGGCTGTGCGGGTCCGCCTTTTCCGCATCGATATGTTCCGCCGCGACGTAATACAGTTCGGGCAGCAGGCGCTGGCCGTTCACATCCGCACAAAGTGATTCCAGTTTAGTGGCGTATTCCTCAGCCTGAGCCTGATCCCCGCGACAGAGTCCATCCAGCATCAGATAGGTGAAGAACAGCGGCCATTCGGATTCGATATGCTCGAACTGCTTGAGTTCGGTCGGTTCGTAATGCAGTCGGCTGGTGTCTTCCAGAACGGTCTGATGCCCATCGCGCAGGAAACGCTTGTAGCCATAGCGGCCCGAAAGCTTGTCGATAATGGTCGTGCGGGTGGTCTCGACCAGATACGGGTCTTCCACCGCATAGGCCGGATAGCCGATTACACTCAACAGCGCCGCATCCACTTCCTTGGAGCCGGATTCGCGCGGCAGCATATAGTCCAGCGTGCTGCGTGCGCGCGCGATCTCGTCGGGGACAACATGGACCACCGAAGACTGGCTGCCGTCCTTGCCGAACAGATTGAAGCGGTCCATGGCTTCCAGCGCGGCCTTGGCCATGCCCACCGAACTCATGTTCAATTCGGCGATGCCGAGATTGATTTTGTTGCCGCGTTCCCAGATGCCGTAATCCGGTGTGCGATAGGCGCGACCGATGTAGTGCACGAGATTCTGAATGAAGTTCACTTCGTCCAGCGAAAATATGATGCGCAGTCCGGACGCCGTCATCTGCGCCAGCATCAGCAGGTACAGTGAAGTGGCATCGATCTGCAGATGGCCCCAGTCGGTATCGCCGACAACCGCGTCACCGGTATGGGTGTCGTACTTGGCGTGCAGCCCGTCGACCGGGTGTTGAGTGTTCTTGAAACGCTCGACCTTGTCGGCCTGTTTCATCATCGCGACCAGCAGGCCACGCATGAGTTTGACGACGCTCTGTTCCAGCAGATAGGCGCGGGCGTTGTCGCTGCCGTTGCGGCGGTAGGCCAGCCCGAGTCCCCAGACGGCAAGAATGCTGTAGACATTGTCGCGCACCCAGGCGTCGGTATAGTCGCCATGCGCGTTGACCGCCGTGCTCGCGGGCAACAGCCCGCTTACGGGGTTCTGGCGCGATAGGATGACGCTGTCGATCTGGTCAAAGTACTTGGCCAGCAGCGCCGTCCGGTCTGCGCCGGAAATAGTCTCTGGAGTTTCAGGCATGGGAAATACGGGGAATCCTGTGGTACGGGGTACGCGACCGACCCGGCGTGGTCGTTAGGCCGCGCTGCTTTGCAGGTACATGATATGACCGATCAGACCGGCACGCCACCAGGCCGACCTGCCTGGAGTTTGCAGCCGCTTCGCCGTGTGCCAGGCGCACCACTTGGGTGCCTGGCCGGGGTGACGCGGCCGTTCATGCACCATGATAGCAGTTCAAGCTCCCCCGGATTGCGCCTACAATGGCGTTGCCGCAACCTGACCCAAAAATGCAGACGGAATAGTCAGATGAAAGAATCAAGTGTGCGTATCGGCTTGTGCAATCCCAAGAATCCGGCAAACGTAGGTGCCGTCATGCGTGCCGCCGGCTGTTTTGGCGTCGACGCGGTATTTTATACCGGGGAGCGCTATGCCCGCGCCGCGCGGTTCAATACGGACACGAAGAATGTGAGCCGGACCATTCCACTGACCGGCGTGGATCGCTTGTTGGATGGTCTGCCCGCCGATATGAAAACAGTCTGTGTCGAACTGGTGGAGGGTGCGATTCCGTTGCCGGAGTACCGGCATCCCGACCAGGCCTTTTATATATTCGGTCCGGAAGACGGTACCCTGGATCAGGCAATGGTGGACCGGGCGGATGCGGTGGTGTACGTGCCGACGATGGGAAGTCTGAATCTGGCGGCGACGGTGAATGTGGTTCTCTACGACAGAATGGCGAAGTCGAAGATCGCCGTCGCGACAAATGAACTTATCCGTCTAAGTCGGGACCGGAACAATAATGTCAGAGTGAAAAACAAGACCGTAAAAGATGTAGATCGTGTCTGACTGCCGGGTTGAGTTCATTCAACCACGGATCTTCGTGGCTTTTCTGTGTTCGGTTTTTACGCGTAAGGGTATTGGCAGGATGGGCAACGGAGGCACGTTAGCCCTCCGCGTCACCGGTTAGAAATCACAACCCGTGATCTCCAACCGGCTAAGTGCGGGATGATGGGCAGATCGATATAGGTCGGGTTGTGCCGGTTACTTGGCGAGGTTGTTGCCTATTGCCTGTACCACCGCATCGACCGAGGCGTTCATGCCTTCGACCAGCTTGGCCTCGTCGGCGAACAGTGCGGCGCGATCCTTGAACTGATAGCTTTCCGGTGCATCAAGTTCGGTACCGGACATGAGCGGGTTGTGATAGCCGTACATGAATTTTTCCTGGTACACCACCGCGTGCGTTGTGGATGTCACCATGGCGACCTGTATCTGCGCGGCGGGGCGCCAATGCGGCGAGAACATTGGATGCTCGGTGGCGTAGCCGACGTTCTGCAGCGCGATATCCAGCACCGCATCCGCACCTTGCGCGTCGACTTTGGTGTAATCGTCGACCAGCTGGTGTGACTTGGGCCGCTCGGCGTCGATCACTTTGACCTGATAACCCAGTGTCTGCAGCTTGGTCTGGAGTGCGCTGGTATAGCGCTCACCGACAGAGAACTTCGCGTTCTGAGCGATGTGGTTGACCCTCTCGCCGACGGACATGGCCGAGACGCCGGCCACGGCGCCGCCGACAGCACCGAACATCAGGCCCGGGTTGCCGAAATCGTTGGCCACATAGGCCTCGGGATCGGTCACGCGAATCAATGCGACAGTCTGCACCTGCGCCTTCAGCTCCGGTTTGACTGCCATTTTGCTTGCGCCACAGCCGCTGAGCAGAGCGACCCCCAGCATGGATACTGCGAATCTGGTCATGGATTTCATCGAGATTCCCCTTTTTTTATGAACGTTTCCCTTCCGCTTTGACGGCCGGACAGCGTGATTCTTAAGACGGGGTTGTCTGCGTGGATAGTGCCGCACCTGAATGTTCGGGTCAGGCGTGAACGGCCGTTGTCATGAATGAATCACGGCGCACTTTTGAACCCTAAATCCGCAATGACAGGAAAATGATCGGATGCCAGCCGTGCAGTGGGACTCTCGTGTCGCCAGCAGCGCGAGAGAACGACGGGTGAGCGGGCCAGGATACGGTCCAGTGAAATGAGTGGATAAGGCCGGGTCGGGAAACTGCGCACCGGGATATGCTGAAAACCGACGTCGGTCATGTGCCTCAGCAACAAAGACCAGCCCCAGATATTGAAATCCCCCAGCAGCAGCGCTCCATCGACGGCATCTTCCACCAGGGTCGATATCCTTTTGATCTGCGCTCTGCGCTCGGCACCCTTCAGACCCAGATGGGTCGCGAATACCTTGAGCGGATGATCGTCGATGTCCAGCAGCATTTCGACGACGCCACGTCGTTCGCGGCCGGGTAGCGAGATGTCGTGCAGACGCGATGCCAGAACCGAATGACGGGTCAGAAGCAGATTGCCGTAGCGCCCCACTCCGCGCTCGAACAGCGTGCCGTCGATGGCGCGTAATGCCGTCGCCCGTTCAAACCGTCCAACCAGGTCGCCCGCGGAATCCAGGGTGACTTCCTGCAGCGCGATGAGGTCCGCATTGAGTTCGGTCAGCACGTGCGCGGTGCGCGCCGGATCGAAACGTCCGTCCTGACCTACGCAATCGTGCACATTGTAGGTGGCTACTCGCATGGAGCGTGCGTATCTATGCCGAACGCAGCCAGCGCCGAATCAGGAATGCAAACAGCAGCAACACCGTGGCGACCACTGCGGTAGCCCCGATATTGGCCGGCGAGGGCGATGTGATCGCACCCCACAGCGTTCCTGAGAACAGCGTGATGGCGCCGATGCCGGGGGCCAGCCCGAGCAGACTGCCGATCAGGAACTGACGGAAGCCGAGTTTCGAGGCGCCTGCAACAAAATTGAACACGGTAAAGGGCGCGATCGGCACCAGGCGTAACAGCGCCACCGCGAAGGTGCCGCGATCGGTCAGCCGTTTACTGAATTTCCGCGATCGCCGTCCCAGCAGACGTTCCAGCGTGCCGCGATCCAAACTTCGCCCGCCCAGAAAGCCGAGTATCGAACTGATCAGCGCACCGATCAGAGCATAGGCAAAGGCCTGCCCGCTGCCGAACACGATGCCGGCGATGACAGCCAATAGGGTGACCGGGACCATCATCAGACTGGCCAGCACGAACCCAGCAATCGCGACCAATGCGCGAATCTCACTGCCGGGCAGGGACGCGAGGGCATTACTCAACAGGGTTGGCGACAACAATTCATTCAGCGGTGTCCAGCGCCAGGCGGCAGCCAGCGCCAGCAGGCCGACCAATGCCAGCAGAAACATGAACAGCCGTTGGCGCCCGACAGGACGTTGCGTACGGGGTACATATTGAGCGACGAAATAGTCCGGACTGAACGGTTCCTCCGGATCCACCAGGGCGCTATCCGGGACCAGCGTGTCGACATCCTCTGGCACGCTGCAATCGAGTTCGCGCAGGCTGCGTTGATCGGTCTGCAATGACTCGATGACAGCGATCAGACTGTCGCTGTCCGCTTCCGCCCGCTCCAGGTCCGTCAACCGGCAATCGAGGTGTTCGCACAGAAGTTTTCGACGCAGATCACGCACGAACGCCCGCTGATCGCTATCCGCTTGCGCAATCTCGATGGCAAGATCACATTCCGTATCCAGGCCCATCGACCGGTTGCTGGCATTGGACGAACCGATACGCAGCAGGCGGTCGTCGACGATAAGCAATTTGGCATGCACGCTGATGCAAGTGTCTTTCAGGCCCGGCTGATGGGGATAATAGATGCGCAGCCTGTGGTGACGGTCGGCGTCCTGCATGCGTTTGACTCTGCGTGCGCGCAGCACATCCATTGTCACCTGTTCCAGCCAGCCGCCGGTCTGCATCGGCAGTACCAGCACCACTTCCGGGCCGTCATTCTCACGGAGTCGCGCTATCAAGGCGTCCGTGAGGCTGCTCGCCGTGAAATACTGATTCTCGATATAGATGAAGCGGCGCGCGCTCGCGATGGCGTCGAGATGAAGTTGCTGTACCTCCTGGACTGCGTCGCGCCCCGCGTAGGCCGGTTCTGTACGTGCTACGGCGACCGGCAGCGATTGCACCTGAGGTTCGATCGACGCCGGCCAGGGTGATGTGTCCGACCTGCCCAGGACCGGCTTGATTCTCCAGCCACGCGCGCGCTTCCAGCGGGTGCGCGCCAGCTCGCCGAGACGGGCGGCAACCGGACCCTCGACCAGCATCATCATGTCATGAAAAGGCGGATACGGTTTTCCGTTCGGATCGATCCGGCGTGGATCGTCCGCTGCATGTTCCGACGTGTCCCAGCGCCAGCGACTGAGGTCGATGCCGCCGACGAAGGCAACGCGATCGTCGATGACGACCATCTTCTGATGGTGCGAACCACCCTTGGGGTGCCTGCCATCCAGACGGAAATGAAACCTGGGCGGCGCCTGCAGGCGCAGACGCAGAGCGGGCAACAGCTCCCGCTCCGATGCATAGATCATGTTGAAGTCCCAGGACAGCAGGTATATTTTCAGCTGCGGCCGGCGTTTGACCAGTGCCACCAGGAAGGCGCCGATTTCATCAGGCAGATCACGTTGTTCGTTATCGCGATGCAGGCGCTCGCGACGGTCGAAGTCCCAGCCCAGGATCAGAATCTGCCGTTGTGCTGCACGGCAGGCTTCGGCAAAGGCGGCGAAATAGTCGGCACCGTCGATCAGCACGCTCGCCCGATCAGCCCGTTCGATGCACCAGCAATTGTCGCCGGAGTTCAGAACCGGGTCGCCGGTAGCATCAGAGCGATTGTCCGTCATCTGCTCAGTCATGGAGCCTGATGCTAGGAGAAACGGAGGTGGAGGGCAATTCGCCGCCCATTCGAGGGCGGAGCGCGACACGCACTACACATCTATAGCAGTTAACAACG
>JBFEJM010000059.1:0-9346 GCA_041553175.1 Gammaproteobacteria bacterium
CGTCGAAACGGTCGGCCCGCGTGCCTGGTCCGGTACCGAGCGTGTGTTGCGGATGCACGAGGGGGCGCGGCGGTCCGGCATCGAGCTGAGTGGCGACGTCATTCCTTATACGGCAGTCTGCACAACGATGCTGGCTCTCTATCCTCCCTGGTCGCTCGACGGCGGCGTGGCGCCGTTCCTCGATCGGTTGCGCGATCCGCGCAGCCGGCGCCGCATGAAGGAGGAGGTGGCGGAGTCGGTGCCGGTGTGGCCGCCGTGGGAGGAAGCGGGGCGATGGACGATGAACATCGCACGCGAGTGTGGCTGGGAGCGGATCCGCCTGGCGCATGTCGATGGCGCCGCGAACAAGCGCTACGAACAGATGACGATCGCCGAGATCGGCCGGGCGCGCGATCGCGTCCAGAATGCTTTGCTGCCGCTTCGCCTCGGCCAGCAGATTCTCCACCTCTTTGCGCTCGAAGTTATGCCGTTCCACCATCTCAGCGACGAAACTGCGCGCTTCGGCGTTGCCGGCATAGGTGTCAGGCGTTGCAGTGGTTGCGCAGCTGGCCAGCAATGGCCAGTGCAACAGAACCAGCAGGCCGGTACGAAACGATCTTGGTGCGGAACAGGTAAGAAATGGGCGCATGGTTTTATCCGGTCCGGCCGTTCAGGTTGTGAGCAGCTTACGATGAGTGTGAATGGACATCAGGATACCGAAACCGGCCATCAGGGTCACCATGGATGTGCCGCCGTAACTGATCAGCGGCAGCGGTAATCCGACCACGGGCAACAGACCGGTGACCATGCCGGTATTGACCGCGATATAGACGACGAAGGTCAACGCCAGGCTGCCGCCAAGCAGACGGGTGAAGGTGTCCTGGGCCTGGGTGGCGATATAGATGCAGCGCAGAGTGATAAAGCCATACACCGCCAGCAGGATTAGAATCCCGAGCAGACCGAATTCCTCACCCAGTACCGCGAAGATGAAGTCGGTGGAGCGTTCCGGCAGAAATTCGAGCTGCGACTGCGTGCCGTTGAGCCAGCCTTTACCATACAGACCGCCCGAGCCGATCGCGATCTTGGACTGGATGATGTGATAGCCGGTGCCGAGCGGGTCCTGTTCCGGATTGAGGAAAGTGATTACCCGCTGCCGCTGGTATTCATGCATGAAATACCACAGGACCGGCGCGCTGGCGGCACCGGCAAAGGTCAGTGCCAGCAGGACGCGCCAGTAGATGCCGGCCAGAAACAGGACAAAGAAGCCGGAGCAGGCGATAAGCAATGATGTGCCCAGGTCGGGTTGGCGGGCGATAAGCAGCGTCGGCACGATAATCAGGACGGCCGACAGCAGCAGGCGTGTGGCGCTGGGGGGCAGGCGCGCATCGGCCAGATACCAGGCCAACATCATCGGCACAGTCAGCTTCATCATCTCGGATGGTTGAAAGCGCACGAAGCCCAGGTCCAGCCAGCGCTGTGCGCCCTTGCCGATATCGCCCACCAGCAACACTGCCACCAGCAGCGCGAGGCCGATCCCGAACAGCCAGGGTGCCCAGTGGAACAGGTACTGCGGCGGGATCTGCGCCAACAGCACGAGGGTACCGAAGGCCAGCCCGAGGCGCAGCAGCTGCCGTTCCAGGACATGCATGCTTTCGCCCGAGGCACTGTACAGAATGACCAGGCCGAGTGCGCAGGCGGCCAGCAGACCGACCAGCAACATGCCATCCAGATGGAAACGCTGCAGCGTCGATCGGCGCGTGCCCGAACCGGGATTGATTTCGGCGATCATTGCGGATTGTCCTCGAAAAAGCGGTCCAGGATCTTGCGCGCGATCGGTGCGCCCACGGCGCCGCCCGAACCGCCGTTCTCGACCACCACCGCCAGCGCGACACGCGGCGCATCGGCCGGCGCAAAGGCGATGAAGAGGGCATGGTCGCGCAGTTTCTTGTCGATGGTCTCGGCGTCGTACTCCTCTTCCTGTTTGAGGCCGAACACCTGCGCCGTGCCGGTCTTGCCGCCAATCTTGTAGTCGATGCCTTCGCCGATTTTCCGTGCGGTGCCGCGCGCACCGTGAACTACCGACACCATGGCCTGAATGGTGGTATCCCAGTTGGCGCGGTCACCGATGGGAACCATACGGGTCGGAATGATCGGTGTCGGCGTCAGGCCGCCATCGGGTCCGCGCGTCGCGTGCACGATATGCGGCTGGTGGAATTCACCATAACTGGCCAGGGTTGCCGTGGCGACAGCCAGCTGCAGCGGCGTCGTGAGATTGAAACCCTGGCCGATGCCGCTGATCAGGGTTTCGCCGGGAAACCAGGGTTCTTTGCGGGCGGCGCGTTTCCAGGCCGACGACGGCAGCAGCCCCGGCAGTTCGCCGACGATGTCGATACCGGTGCGTTCGCCGAATCCGAACGGCGCCAGGTACTCGTGTATGCGATCGATGCCGAGCGAGCGGGCGAGGTCATAGAAATACACATCGCAGGATTCGGTGATCGCATGCGTCAGATCGACGGTGCCATGACCCCAGCGTTTCCAGTCGCGGTACTTGCGGTCGTTGCCCGGCAGCATGTAAAAGCCCGGGCAATAGGTCTTGCTGTAGCTGGTGGTGACGCCGGATTCCAGACCGGCCAGGCCGACGAAGGGTTTCAGCGTCGAGCCGGGCGGGTACTGTCCGCGCAGCGCCCGATTGAACAGGGGCTGATCGGGATCGTCGTTCAGGCTCTGATAGTCCTTGTAGTCGATACCGTTCACGAACGGGTTGGGGTCGTAGCCGGGCAGGCTGACCAGGGCCAGGATTTCACCAGTGCGCGGATCGAGCACCACCGCCGAGCCGTTGTAATCCTCAAATGACTCTTCCGCCGCCTGTTGCAGGCGCGCATCGATACTCAAATACAGGCTGCTGCCGGGTATCGGCGCCTGGCGCGACAGTACCCGCAGGGTGCGGCCCTGGGCATTGGTCTCGACCTGCTGATAGCCGACACTGCCGTGCAGCACATCCTCATAGGTTTTCTCCACGCCGACCTTGCCGATATGGGTGGTGCCGCGATAATCGGCGACATCGATACTCTGCAATTCGTTTTCGTTGATACGGCCGACGTAGCCGATGGCGTGGGCGGAATGACTGCCCGTGGGATAGTGACGGGACAGACCGGCCTGAATGTCCACGCCGGGGAAACGTTGGCGGTTGACGGCAAAGCGGGCGACCTCTTCCTCGCTCAGATGGAACCGCAGCGGCACACCCTCGAACCGGTTCATGCGCTGCAGCAGTTTGTCGAAACGTTCCCGATCGTAATCGCGGATCTCGACCAGCTTGGCCAGCTGGGCCAGGGTCGCATCCATGTTGCGCACCTGCTCGGGAATGATTTCCAGGCGATACGAGGGCAGGTTCTCGGCCAGCAGAATGCCGTTGCGGTCGTAGATCAGCCCGCGATTGGGCGGGACCGGTTGCAGCTTGACGCGATTGTCTTCCGATAAGGTCCGGTAGTGTTCATGCGCGACCACCTGCAGGTAGCCGAGTCGCGCGACCAGTGCCGCAATCAGCAGCGCGCTGATAAACATCGCCGTGATCGCGCGGCTCATGAACAGCCGGCTCTCGAGCAGATTGTCTTTCAGTGTGAGTGGACGCAGCATGGTGGATCAGATACCAGGCAGCGGTGAACGGAGGCGGGTATCCGCAGTGGCCCGCAGTGCGTCGTTACAGTCTCGCGTGAGTGCGTTCATATGACCCGAAACGCGCGCCGCAGGCCGCGCAGTATGACGAAGATCGGTGGCCACAACAGGGCGCCGACCAGCGACGGCAGCCAGTAGGTCCAGGAATGAATGGGGCGGCCGACGATGCCGTTGATCCACAACACCAGCAGTTGGCCCAGCGCAAGCAGGATCAGCACACTCAACGCCTGTTGCCAGAGCGGATACAGGCGCAGGCGCTGATGCAGTTTCAGGGTCAGATAGGCGACCAGACAGTAAGCCAACGCGTGCTGCCCGAGCAGCATCCCGGTCAGCACATCGGTGAACAGACCGATCAGCCAGCCGATGCCGACACCGACCCGGTGGGGCAATGCCATCGCCCAGTAAATCAGGACGATCAGCACCCAGTCGGGACGGGCGACCCGCAGTGAATCCGGCAGCGGCACAACCGTCAGTATCAGGGCGATAAAGAATGTGATGAGAATAATGCTGCCGCCATGATGGCGAATGAGCGTGCTCATGGCGTCGCGCCCTCGGCGGGCGGCTGTTCCGGTTCCGCTGCGGGTGCCGTTTCAGTTGCCGTGCCGGTTTCGGTGTTGGATGCGGCGTCGGCGTCTGTCTCGGACTGGGGGTCGAAGCTGGGCGCGGCTTCGGGCGGCGGCGCCCACACCAGCAGTACCTCGCGGCTGCGATCGAGATGCGACAGTGGCCGCGCCGTGACCTGGGCGAAGGCATGGCCGGGGTCGATGGTGATGGCCATGACCTGGGCGACGGGATACCCGGGTGGAAAGCGCCCGCCCAGGCCGGATGTCACCAGCAGATCGCCGACCTGAATGTCGGCCGAGTTCGGGATATGCGGCAGCGACAGTTCCTGCAGCGAGCCGGTACCGACGGCGATACTGCGCAGACCGTTACGGTTGACCTGCACCGGCGTGGCGTGGGCGAGGTCGGTAATGAGCATGGCGGTGGACGTGAAGGGTGTGACCTGCACGATCTGCCCCATGACGCCGGAGGCATCCACCAGCGGCTGGCCGACGAAGACATCCTGGCGCGAGCCTTTGTTGAGGACGACCTGGTGGCGGTAGGGGTCGAGATCGACCGAAATCAGTTCCGCGATCAGTACCCGGTCTCCCACTTTGAAGGATGAGTCGAGCAGATCGCGCAGCCGCACATTCTCGGCTTCGAGCGCATCGAACTTCTGCAAACGGGCCTGCAACAGCAGATGCTGAGCGTGCAGGCGGGCGTTATCCTCCTGCAGGGCGCGGCGGGTGGCGAAGGATTCCTCCACCCAGCTGCGCGTCGTCGACGGCAGATTGATCAGGAACTGGATCGGATAGACGACCACCGACAAGCCCGATTTGAAGGATTCGAGGTGATGCTGACGGTGATCGATTGTCATCAGCACAATCGAAGCGAGCGCGAACACCATGAGACGCGCGGTGATCGAGGGGCCTTGGGTGAAGAGCAGTTTAATTTTAGAACGTGCCTCGCTGTTGGTCTGGAATCGGTGCCGCGCGGTTGGGGATCACAGAGGTTATCCGGTCATCGGGAACGCGTTCCACGGTCAGGCTGATTTCGGGGCGGCCGCGACGGGTGTTTGTTTCGACCGAAAGCGCCGCGGCGGGTTCCGCGTCAGTGGTGTTTATGCTGACCGACTGAACTCTTTACCAATTCCGAATCCCTGCCCTTATTCCACGCAAAACACTTCCCCGCCGCGCTCATCCATCATTTCCAGCGCGCGGCCGCCGCCACGGGCGACACAGGTCAGCGGATCGTCGGCAACCACCACCGGCAGGCCGGTTTCTTCCATCAGCAGGCGATCCAGGTCCTTCAGCAGCGCACCGCCGCCGGTCAGCACGATGCCGCGTTCGGCGACGTCCGAGCCCAGTTCCGGTGGCGTCTGTTCCAATGCGGTTTTGACTGCGCCGACAATGCCGGCGAGCGGCTCCTGCAGTGCTTCGAGAATTTCATTGCTGTTCAGGGTGAAGCTGCGCGGAATGCCCTGGGCCAGGTTGCGGCCCTTGACTTCGATTTCCTTCACTTCGTTGCCGGGGAAGGCGGAACCGATTTCGTGTTTGATACGTTCGGCGGTCGCCTCGCCGATCAGCGTGCCGTAGTTGCGGCGCACGTAATTCACAATCGCATCGTCGAAGCGATCACCGCCGATGCGCACGGATGCCGAGTAGACGATGCCGTTCAGGGAAATCACCGCGACCTCTGAGGTACCGCCACCGATGTCCAGCACCATCGAGCCGCGTGCCTCGTCGACCGGCATGCCGGCACCGATGGCGGCCGCCATGGGTTCTTCGATCAGATACACCTCGCGGGCACCGGCCCCGGCGGCGGATTCCTTGATCGCGCGGCGTTCGACCTGGGTCGAGCCGCAGGGCACGCAGATCAGGACCCGCGGGCTCGGCCGGAACACTCGGCCCTCGTGTACCTTATGTATAAAATGCTGGAGCATCTTCTCGGTGACGGTGAAGTCGGCGATGACGCCGTCCTTCAGCGGCCGAATGGCCGTGATGTTGCCCGGCGTACGGCCCAGCATGGCTTTGGCCTCGAGGCCGACGGCCGCGATGCTCTTGGGGCCGCCCGGTCCGCGATCCTGACGGATCGCGACTACCGACGGCTCATTCAGCACAATACCGCGGTCGCGGACATAGATGAGCGTGTTGGCTGTCCCCAGATCGATCGACAGATCGTTGGAGAACATACCGAGCAAACGTTTGAAACCAAACATGTGGGGATACACCTTGACGAAGTTGCGGCGTAATTTAGCAATCTAAAGGGGCTTTGGGCAAGGCGCCAAGTGTGCTAATTTCCGCCTTTTGTTGCGCCAGTCACTATTGAGGAGCAGTTATGGCATTGGATTCTTCCGAAGTCGAGAAGATCGCGCACCTTGCGCGTTTGGGTATCGACGCCAACGATGTCCCCGAGTATGCGCGCAACCTGTCCGACATTCTCGCCTTTGTCGAGCAGCTCAATGCGGTCGACTGCGGTGGTGTGGTGCCCATGGCGCACCCGCTTGATACCAGCCAGCGCCTGCGCGAAGACGAAGTGAGCGAGCCGAACCAGCGCGATAAGTTCCAGACGCATGCCCCCAAGGTGGAGGTTGGCCTGTACCTCGTGCCCAAGGTCATTGAGTGAGCGAGGCATTGGAAGCCGCCAGGATCGCCGCAGGCAGCTGCTGAAGAATCGGTTCCTGACGGTCCGGTCATTGATTCCAGGTGGCTATGAGCGTCCTCAAGAGAGTAATTAATCACTATGCATAACAAGACGATAGCGGAGCTGTCCGCGGGTTTGACGGCCAAGGCGTTCTCCAGTGAGGAGCTCACCCGTGCCTGTTTGACGCGGATCGAGCAGCTGGATTCGAAGCTGAATACCTTCGTGACCGTCACTGCCGAGGCGGCGCTGGCGCAGGCGCGGGCCGCCGATCAGCGAATCGCCGCCGGCAGCGCCGGACCTTTGACGGGCATTCCCTATGCGCACAAGGATATCTTCTGCACCGACGGCGTCCGTACCAGTTGCGGCTCGAGAATGCTGGACAATTTTGTCGCGCCTTACGATGCCACCGTCACCGCCAGGCTGGCCGCGGCCGGCGCGGTCATGCTGGGCAAGACCAATATGGACGAATTCGCCATGGGGTCTTCGAACGAAACCAGCTTTTACGGTCCGGTAAGGAATCCGTGGAATCTGGATACGGTGCCCGGCGGCTCTTCCGGCGGTTCGGCCGCCGCAGTCGCCGCCCGGCTGGCCCCGGCCGCGACCGGAACCGATACCGGCGGCTCGATCCGCCAACCGGCCGCGCTCTGTGGTATTACCGGCATCAAGCCCACCTACGGCCGGGTGTCGCGCTTCGGCATGATCGCGTTTGCCTCCAGTCTGGACCAGGGTGGTCCGATGACGCGCACGGCCGAGGATGCCGCCATCATGCTCGGCGCCATGGCCGGCTTCGACGCGCGCGACTCCACCAGCAGTGACCGACCCGTCGATGATTACTGCGCGACGCTTGGCAACAGTCTCAAGGGTGTCAAGGTCGGTCTGCCGAAGGAGTATTTCGGCGAGGGTCTCGATCCGTCCGTCGGCGCTGTGGTCCAGAGTGCGATTGACGAGCTGAAGAAGCTCGGTGCCGAGCCGGTTGAGATCACGCTGCCGAATACTGGATTGGCGGTACCAACCTACTACGTTGTCGCACCGGCCGAGTGTTCATCCAACCTGTCGCGTTTCGACGGCGTTCGTTTCGGCTACCGTTGCGAGAATCCGAAGGATCTGGAAGATCTTTACAAACGGTCGCGCGGCGAAGGCTTCGGTCCCGAGGTGAAACGCCGCATCATGATCGGCACCTACGCGCTGTCGGCCGGTTATTACGACGCCTACTATCTGAAGGCACAGCAGGTACGGCATCTGATCGCCGACGATTTCAAACAGGCGTTCGAAAAGGTCGACGTCATTCTCGGGCCGACCTCGCCGACTGTCGCGTTCAAACTGGGCGAGAAATTCAACGACCCGGTGACCATGTATCTGTCCGACATCTACACCATCGCCGTGAATCTTGCCGGTCTGCCGGGTATGTCCATCCCGGCCGGTTTCGCCAACGATCTGCCGGTGGGTCTGCAATTGATCGGCAACTATTTTGACGAGGCGCGACTGCTCAACGTCGCCCACCAGTTTCAGCAGGCGACCGACTGGCATAAACGTTCGCCGGGTGGGTTTGAGTAAACTCTTTTCAACGCGAAGGCGCCAAAGGCGCGCAAAGTAAATCTTGAGTATGCATGCGTCAGTGGTTTACCACTCCCCTCGCGGAAGAGTGCCCGGGTCGGGCGCCCCCTCATCAAAGGGAGACGGAATCGCCCTTTTCGCATCAGTAATGTTTTTTCTTGGCGCGCCTTTGGCGCCTTCGCGTTGAAAGCTTTTGATCTTTCGCAGTAGAGGCCATAAAAAATGGAATGGGAAACAGTCATCGGGCTTGAGATTCACGCGCAGCTGGCGACCAAGAGCAAGATCTTCTCGGGCGCCGCCACCGCCTATGGTGCCGAACCGAACACCCAGGCCTGCGCCGTCGATCTCGGTCTGCCGGGCGTGTTGCCGGTGCTGAACAGGGAAACGGTGCGCATGGCGGCCAAGTTCGGCCTGGCGACCGGCTCCACAGTCGCGCCGCGTTCGGTATTCGCGCGCAAGAATTACTTCTATCCCGATCTGCCCAAGGGCTATCAGATCAGTCAGTACGAGCTGCCCATCGTCGAGCACGGGCAGCTGGATGTCGAACTGGAAGACGGCTCCACCAAGCGCATCGGTATCACACGCGCGCATCTGGAAGAGGATGCCGGCAAATCCCTGCACGAGGATTTTCATGGTCAGACCGGTATCGATCTCAATCGCGCCGGGACACCGCTGTTGGAGATCGTTTCCGAACCGGACATGCGCTCGGCCAAGGAGGCCGTCGCCTACATGAAGAAGATCCATTCCCTGGTGCGCTACCTGGAGATCTGCGACGGCAATATGCAGGAGGGTTCGTTCCGCTGCGATGCCAACGTGTCGGTGCGGCCGAAGGGGCAGCCGGAGTTCGGTACCCGCGCCGAGATCAAGAATCTCAATTCATTCCGCTTCGTCGAAAAGGCGATCAATTATGAAGTCGAACGCCAGATCGATCTGATCGAGAGCGGTGGCACGGTGGTGC
>JBFEJM010000060.1:0-9297 GCA_041553175.1 Gammaproteobacteria bacterium
GAAGGCAATCGCGAGCGTACCCAGGCCTTTGAGGGTGTGGTGATAGCCAAACGCAATCGTGGCCTGAATTCGGCATTCACCGTGCGTAAGATTTCGCATGGCGAGGGTGTGGAGCGTGTGTTTCAGACCTACAGCCCCGCGATCGAGAGCGTCACTGTGAAACGTCGTGGTGATGTGCGTCGGGCCAAGCTCTATTACCTGCGTGATCGTCAGGGCAAGTCCGCGCGTATCAAAGAGAAAATCTGATTGCTTTCGGGCTGCCGGCGGTGAGCCGGCTATAATGGGCGTCATGGTAGACATGACGCCTTTTTTATTTGTTGAAGATCATGGCGGTTGGCCGGATACGCGACACGGTCCGTCGTCATGTGTTTGGATTTCTTCTGGCCGGTTCTTGAATGGTTGAAATTATTCAGCCCAATGCCGTTGTCGCGAGTCCGCTCGGTCGGATAGGGATTTCCCTGGCCAACTCTGGCGCCCTGGCCAGTGTGGATTTTCTGGGCAGTACAGCGGATCTTCACGCGCCCACTGATGCCGCGGCCCGTGCGGTCGTGCGAGATCTTGAGCGCTATTTCGAGGACCCGGCGCACCCCTTCGACATTCCGCTCCAGCCCATGGGCACGGCCTATCAGCAGCGGGTCTGGCGCGCTCTGCGCCAGGTTCCCTGCGGAGAGGTCTGGTCCTACGGGCGTCTCGCGGCCTATGTCGAATCCGCGCCACGCGCGGTCGGCCAGGCCTGCCGGCGCAACCCGATTCCGATCATCGTTCCCTGCCATCGCATTGTGGCGCGTGCCGGATCAGGTGGTTACAGTGGCGCGACCGATGGCCCCCTGCTCGCGATCAAGCGCTGGCTGCTCGAACACGAAGGCGTTTCCCTTCCGACTTGAAAACGGGGTCGTTCGCCCTCATCTGCAGTCGAGCGGGTGTCGGCCCGCACAGAGCATACATTTTTCACTGACGAGGTTCTGCAATGACCATTGAGGCCCACAAAGAGACTCTGGAATTCCAGACCGAGGTTCGGCAGCTGCTGAATCTGATGATTCACTCCCTCTATTCCAACAAAGAGATTTTTCTGCGCGAGTTGATCTCAAATGCGTCGGACGCCTGCGACAAGCTGCGCTTTGAGGCGCTGGCGGATGATGCCCTGTACGAGGACGACAGTGCTTTGCGTATCCGGGTCGAGGTCGATCGTGAACAGCGGACGGTGAGTATCAGCGATAACGGCATCGGCATGAGCCGGGCCGAAGTCATCGAGAACATCGGCACGATCGCCAAATCCGGTACGCGCCAGTTCTTTGAGTCGCTGACCGGCGATCAGGCCAAGGATTCGAAGCTGATAGGCCAGTTCGGCGTCGGTTTCTATTCCGCATTTATTATCGCCGATACCGTCACAGTGATTACGCGGCGGGCCGGGCTGGGCAGCGAGCATGGCGTCCGCTGGGTGTCGGATGGACAGGGCAGCTTTTCGCTGGAAACAGTCGAAAAGGCGGGGCGTGGCACGCAGGTCATCCTTCATCTGCGCGAGGGGGAAGATGAATTCCTGGAGGATTTCAGACTGCGCAGCATCATTCGTAAATACTCTGACCATATTTCGCTGCCGATCGAAATGGCGGCGAGCGGGGACGATAAGCAGGACGAGTATGAAACTGTAAACAGTGCCTCCGCGCTCTGGGCGCGCGCCAAGAAAGATATCAGCGACGAGGAATACAAGGAATTCTACAAACATGTAGGACATGATTTCGAAGACCCTCTGGTCTGGACGCATAACCATGTCGAAGGAAGTCAATCCTACACATCGCTGCTCTTCATACCGCAGCGGGCGCCGTTCGATTTGTGGGACCGCGATCGTCGTCATGGTATCAAGCTCTATGTTAAGCGCGTATTCATCATGGATGATGCTGAGCAGCTGATGCCACACTATCTTCGTTTTGTGCGCGGTGTCGTGGATTCTGACGATCTGCCGCTCAATGTTTCCCGCGAAATCCTGCAGCACAATAAGTTCATCGATGGTATGCGTGCCGCTTCCGTCAAGAAAATCCTTGGATTGCTCGAGGGTCTGGCGGCCAACGATGGTGAACGCTATGCCGGTTTCTGGAAGGAATTCGGCCGGGTTCTCAAAGAAGGTCCGGCCGAGGACTTCACCAACCGCGAGCGTATCGCGAAACTGCTGCGATTCGCGTCCACGCATGGCGATTCAGCGGAGCAGACCGTTTCGCTGCCGGACTATGTCGGCCGAATGACTGAAGGACAGGACAAGATCTACTACATCACCGCTGACAGTCATGCGGCAGCGACCAAGAGCCCGCACCTGGAGGTCTTTCGCAAGAAGGGAATAGAGGTGCTGCTGTTGTCGGATCGGGTCGACGAATGGATGATGTCGCACCTGACGGAATTCGAGGGTAAAAGCCTGGTTTCGGTCGCCAAGGGTGATCTTGATCTGAGTGAACTCGGTGACGCAGAGGCGGAAAAGGCCGCGGAACAGGCCGAGACGGAACTGAAACCATTGCTGGAACGCATGCAATCGGCGCTTGGTGACAAAGTCAAAGAAGTGCGCGTGAGTCATCGACTGACGGACTCGCCGGCCTGTCTGGTGTTGGAAAAACAGGATATGGCGGTGCATCTGCAGCGGGTGTTGCGTGAAGCCGGCCATGAAATACCGACGTCCAAGCCGACGCTTGAGATCAATGCGCAGCATCCGCTGGTGCGGCAACTCGAGTCATTGTCCGATGATGAGCGCTTCACTGATTGGAGTCATGTGCTGTTCGATCAGGCGCTGCTGGCGGAAGGTGGCCAGCTCGAGGATCCAGCCAGTTTCGTCGGCCGCCTCAACGGTCTGTTGATGAAGTTGGCGTTGGCCGGTTAGCATCAATAACATGCAAAATGGGGCGGAAAAGCCGGAATTGCGGGTCACCGTTTTTTCCGACTATATCTGCCCGTTCTGCTATATCGGCGATGCCAGGTTGGATCGGCTGCGCGACGAGTATGACCTGCGCGTGAACTGGTGTTTCCTGGAAATACATCCGGAAACGCCAGCAGAAGGTATGCCGGTATCTGAGCTGGGTTACGATGAAGTTCGCTGGCGGGAAATGATGGAGGCGCTGGCAAGGATGGCGAAAGAGGAGAATCTCGCCTTCGCCGCGCATGACTTCACGACCAATTCACGCAGCGCATTGTTGTTGGCGGAGGCGGCGAAGGAAGAAGGTCAGGAGATTTTCTATTCGCTCCATCGTGCGCTGTTCGAGGCGTTCTTTCGCGACCAGCTTAATATCGGTGATACGGAGGTTCTCGCGCGACTCGCGCATACGGCCGGGGTCTCGGCGGACGTTGTTGAGCAGGCTTGGTGCGATGCACGATTCAAAACGCGTCTGCAGCAGAATCTAGCGGCTGCCCGCGAGCTCGGGGTGCAGGCGACACCGACCTTTTTTCTTGGCCAACAGCGGCTGGATGGCGCGGTGACAATGGAACGTCTGCGGCAGGCCGCCCGTGCGGCCGTTGCAGATTGATGTCGTTCCGGCAATCTCCTGTTCGGTGGTGTTCATGCGATCCGACGTAGACGAGAGCAGGCTTCGAATTGACAAGTGGCTGTGGGCGGCACGATTTTTCAAAACGCGCGCCCTGGCCACCGCCGCGGTGGAGAGGGGTAAGGTGCATATCAATGGCAATCGGGTAAAACCCTCGCGCAGCGTCCGCTGTGGGGACGAGTTGCGCATCCACAAGGGTACGGTTGAATTTGTTGTAGAAGTGCTTGCGTTGTCGGCGCAGCGCGGTCCGGCCGAGAAAGCACGCAAACTCTATGTCGAACGTACTGAAAGTATCGCGGCGCGTGAGACGCACCGAGAACAAAGACGGCTGCAGGCCCTGGCCGAGCCGCACCCGGGTGGTCGGCCCGATAAACGAGCCCGCCGCCAGTGGCAGCGTTTACGCCAGCGCTGATTCCGAGTTGCCTGGCCGCGAAGATCAACAAGGTATACGGACGACATGGCACGCCCGCAAACCCCGCTACTTACCGTGGATGTGATCATCGAAATGGTCGACCGGCCAAACAGCCCGATTGTACTGATCGAGCGCCGTTATGCCCCCTTTGGCTGGGCGTTACCGGGCGGATTTGTGGATATCGGCGAACGGTTGGAGGCCGCGGCGCAACGCGAGGTGCTGGAGGAGACCGGCCTGGCCGTTACGCTCAAAACACTGCTGGGATGCTACTCCGATCCCGCGCGTGACGCGCGTGGTCATACCGTGAGTGCCGTCTATGTAGGAGAAGCCCGCGGTGATCCGCGGGCTCAGGACGATGCACGTCATCTCGAGCTGTTTGCACCCGATGAGGTGCCGGAACTCGCTTTTGACCACGGATTGATCATCGAAGACTATCGACGCTATCGTTCGACCGGGCAGCTCGCCCCATTGCGCGTCTGAACGCGTCGATCAGGCCTGGGCCCGCATCGGTACCTGCATCGCATGCAGCATAAGAGTGCGCAATGCGGTTACCAGGCTGGGGCCGAACTGGTTGTCGTTGGGATAAAGATCGATCTGCCCATCGCGTCTTGAGTATTGCGTCTGCATGACCACTGGGGTTTCCGGGCACTGGGCAGCAATCTTGTGCAACGCGGATTCGCCATCGATGCCTTCCAGTGCCGGATTCAGCAGGGCAAGGTCGAAGCGCGGTTCGTCCAAAGCGTTTTCAAGTTCGGATGCGTGACTGGCCTGAACGAGATCGACAGAGCTGCGTAGCGCCGCCTTGACCAGGCCGGCACTGAAACGGTCGCTTTCGACATGGAGGATTCTGGGGCGAAAACCCCGCAGTCGCTGACACGCAGATTTTACCGCGAAGATCGCACGGGCCTGATCGGCGGCCTTGCGTACCCAATCGGGTTCCGGGTGATCCGGATCGATATCGAGTCTATCCATAGCTGCTGAATTCAAAGGCCCTGGTGCATCGGCCGTATCCGGACGCACCGAAATCACCAGAATGGGAATATGCAGACCGAGCACGCGCAACTCCCGCGTGAGCGAGAGGGCATCCTGATCGGCCAGCAATAAATTTAACGTCATCGCGCGATATTCGCGGGATTCGAGTTTATTCAGGGCGTCGCGTGAAGATCCTGCAGTGTCAACCCAGAATCCGGCGCCTTCCAGAGATTGAGTGAGATACTCGGCAAGTACGTCGTCGTGTTCGCAGACCAGAATGCGAGGGCGGTGCCCCATGTCATACCTCGATTGTCGTTGTGATTGTGTTGTCGCCGCAGGGAGCCTCCCCTGGCCAACCCCTGATAACTGCCTCGTGCGGCTTTCCACTGGTATCGACTGAGGGCGTTTATTATTGAGCGCTGCAGCAGGCTTTTTCATGGGGCTTCGCTCGGGCTTCGGGAGTTTGTCAATTCCCGGCAGTTTGGTGCTGGATTACAGTGAGTTACGGTCATGCAATTTGGGTCAGATGTGCGTAAGATGTGACCCACAACGGCTTACCGCGGCGGTCGCTGCGTCGTAATGTCTTCACCACCTTTTTGGGCCGGCACAGCCGGATATCGTAGGGGTTCAGAGGGAGAACGCATGCGCCCTTCGCAGTTGCTCAGCGTTTTGGATCGAGAGTTTTTAAGTGCCCGCGAGGGACACCACACGCCGGTGATGGTCTGGGGACCGCCCGGCGTCGGCAAATCACAAATGATCGCGCAGATAGCCAGCCGCCACGAGGCGCAGGTTATAGACGTTCGCCTGTCGCAGATGGAGCCGAGTGATCTGCGCGGCATTCCGTTCCGGGTGGGTGATTTTGTCGAATGGGCGGTGCCTGCCATCCTGCCGGATGCTGATCGCCATGGGCAGTACGGCATTCTGTTTCTCGACGAAATCACCTCGGCGCCCCCGAGTGTTTCCGCAGCGGCCTATCAGCTCATTCTGGATCGGCGTCTGGGCGAGTACACCGTGCCCGATGGGTGGGCCATATTCGCCGCAGGCAACCGCCAGGGTGATCGTGGTGTAACTTATACAATGCCGGCGCCGCTGGCCAACCGCTTTTCCCATTTTGAACTGGAAACCAACCTGGACGACTGGGTCACATGGGCCTATGCCGCGGGTATGGACGAGCGCCTGATTGCGTTCCTTCGTTTTCGCCCGGAGCTGCTGTTTGATTTCGATCCGGCGCATAACCCGGTGGCATTCCCGTCGCCGCGGTCCTGGGAGTTCGCGCACCGGGCGTTACAGAAGTTCGGTGACCACCCCGGGTTGCTGGTTGAGACCCTGCAGGCCTGTGTGGGGCCGGCGGCGGGTATCGAACTGTCGGCCTTCGTGGACAATCTGGACAAGCTGCCCGATATTGATGCCATCGTGCGTGGGGAACAGGTGCCGGTACCCAAAGAAACCGATCTGCAGTATGCGGTGGCCTGTGCCCTGGTAGGGCGGGCGCTGCGGGCTCGTACGACCGCAGACGCCAACACCGTTTATGGTCATATCATCGAATATGCTTCCAGTTTCCCACAACGCGAAATGGGCGTGATGCTGATATCGGATATGCATCGTGCAATTGGCCAGGATCTATTCAGCGTTCCTCAGTTCTCGTCCTGGGCCAAGGCCGTGGCCGATGTCATGCTTTATGACATGTAAGTCATACCCTGCGCATACATGATTCCCAGAAGGGCTGGCCGATATGAGTGACGATGTCGATACCAAGCTGAGTGCGGCGAGAACCCGCCTGATTCTGGACAAGCCGTTTCTCGGTGCTCTCGTTTTACGCTTGCCGATGCATGCCGCGGATTCCAAATGGTGTCCGACCACGGCCACAGACGCGCGCGCTTTCTATTACAACCGGCAATATATCGAGGGGCTGACCCTGGATCAGACCCAGTTCATGCTGGCCCATGAAGCATTGCACTGTGCGCTGTCGCATTTCGCCCGCCGTCAACACCGGTCCAAGCACCGCTGGGATCTGGCCTGTGATCTGGCCATCAATCCGCTGCTGATAAAAGACGGTCTGCGGCCGCCACCCGGCGCGCTGTATATGGATCAGTTCGACGGCATGATGGCGGAGGAGATCTATCCCGCCATTGCGGATCTGGATGAGGAAACCGAAACGCTCGACCAGCACCTGTACGACAGCGAGGACAGCGAGGGCGGCCGTGCCGCAGGAGAGGGTGGTGGTACGCCGCAGGAGCAGCAAGGGCAGAGCGAAGGATCCGAAGCCGAGCAGGACGCCAATCGCGGCGGTGCGCCGCAGCCGCGCCCCCTGAGCGAAACCGAACGCGAACAGCTTTCGGTTCAATGGCAGCAGCGGCTGGCCGGTGCCGCGCAGCAGGCGATGCGGGCCGGCAAGCTGGGCGGCGGCATGGCGCGGCTGGTGGATCACCTGCTGCAGCCGCAACTGCCCTGGCGTATGTTGCTGGCCAAGTACATGTCGTCTGTATCGCGTGACGATTACAATTATTCCCGACCGTCGCGACGAGAGGGGCAGGCGATTTTCCCGAGTCTGCGCAGTTGCCAGGTTGATATTGTGGTGGCGCTGGACACCAGCGGTTCGGTTGGGTCCGAGGAGATCTGCGAGTTCATGTCAGAAATCGATGCCATCAAAGGACAGGTCCGCGCCCGTGTAACCCTGCATGCCTGTGATGCCGAATTGGCGAAAGATGGCCCCTGGGTGTTCGAGCCCTGGGAAGAGTTCAAGTTGCCGCGAGATTTTAAAGGTGGCGGTGGAACCCGTTTCACGCCAGTGTTCGAGTGGGCGGAGCGGTGCGATCAATCCCCGGATCTGCTGGTCTATTTCACGGACGCTCAGGGTGAGTTTCCCCAGCGGGAGCCTGCGTTTCCCGTATTGTGGCTGATCAAGGGCAAATCCAAGGTGCCCTGGGGGCAACGGATACAGCTCAATTGACAGGACTGCGAACTCTGTCCGGTTTTTTTGAGAACCCTGTTCAAGTGTCAGTTCGCTGGCGCCGATAGGGTTGGATAGGAATAGGCCTTGCAGCGTTTGGCCAAGATGGTGACCGGATTGAACGCGGAAGCCAGGGACCAGGAACCCCCACCCGGTAGGATACAGGTTGGTATGCCTAGAGCCCTCTGATAGGCTCAGTCCGATAGGCGGCTAACTGACGGTGTCCCTTGTGCAATCATATGCCTGGCCGTTGTCGCACAGCCGAATCACGGCCGAAGGTATAGTCAGACGATGCAACAGGCCAGTGAACAGTTGACCCTCGCCGGCGAGATCCGCCGACGCATTGAGCAGGTCTACGAACTGCCTCCGATGCCGGAAATGGCGCGACGCGTACTGGCATTGCGCAACAATCCCGATGCATCGATATCCGAGCTGGCTGAAATCATAGAGTACGATCCGAGTCTGGCCGCGCAGGTCGTGCGTTATGCCACCTCACCTTTCTATGCCTACCGCGGTAAAGTAAATTCCATCCAGGATGCCATCACCCGCGTATTGGGTTTTGACATGGTCATGAACATGGCCCTTGGGCTTGCTACCAGCAAATCATTCAAGAATCCGTGCGACGGCCCGTTGGGTCTGCATGCTTTCTGGCGTCACGCAGTCTATTCGGCGACGCTGGTGCAGGCGCTGGCCAAACGCATGTCCCCACGCATTCGTCCCCAGCCGGGCATGGTTTATTTGGCGGGCTTGCTGCACAACTTTGGTTTTTTACTGCTCGGACATCTATTCCCGCCTGAATTCAAATTGCTCAACAAGCTGGTGGCGGCGCATCCCGAATCTCCGGTAACCGCTTTGGAGAAGTGCGTGCTGGGAATGGGGCAGGCGCAAAATCTCTTGGAGATGGGGCATGCGCAAATTGGCGCTTGGCTGATGCAGTCATGGCGTATGCCAGATGAAATCATTGTCACTCTGCGGGAACATCACAACCCTGAATATATCGGGGATCATGCCATTTTCCCGCATCTGGTCATGATTGCGGATCATGTGCTGAAGGGGCGTGAAATCGGTGATGCCTGCGATGCGCAGATCCCACCGACGGCCCTGGACACGATTGGCCTCACCGAAGAAACCGTAATGGAAATCGCGGAACAGTTGTTCGAAGACTGTAGCTCGCTTGATACCATGGCCCGTCAGCTTGCTGCCGGCTAGAATTCGCCATTCCCGCACCGCCCCGACCCACATGCCTATTGCTTGATCTACCCGATTCGCGGGCGCCAGTGGATCGGTGTCCGCCCATTCCACGGGCTTGATTGCCAGCCAAGGGCAGACAGACCCCGAATACATGGGGTCTAGACGCCATGTTTTCGACAGCGTATTGACCGCTGCTGTTTGAAATCAGGGTCGACCGGGGCGTCGCTGAATAGTAACTTGGTCTGGAAACGCTC
>JBFEJM010000061.1:0-9275 GCA_041553175.1 Gammaproteobacteria bacterium
CGGATTCACCGGACTCATACTTTAGATAATCAATTCCCAACCACCGATCTGCGGCGTGACAGCCCTGGCAGGCTGAGCTGAATTCGATTTTGCATCAAACAGGAAAACCTCGAACGCGTCTACCTCACTGCATTTCCCGAAATATAGCGCGTATAAAAGCCCGTACGCGTCACTGACACAACCCATGCAGCACCATGTCAGTGAAACTGACAATGCCGATCACTTCGCCCTTATCCACCACCGGCGCACGCGACAGATCGAAACGCTCGAACAGTCGTGCGCAGTAGCGGATATCCATATCCGGGTCGACGCTGATCACCGGCTTGGCCATGATCTCGTAGACATTCACCCGTTGCGGCGATTTGTCCTTGGCCAGCACATGGCGCGCGATATCCGAAATCAGCAGCATGCCGTACTCATCATCGTCGTGACGCTTTTTCACGATCAGCGCCTTCGTCTCGATATGCTGCATCATATTGAGTGCATCGGCCACCGTGGTCATGCCATCGATGACATCGAACTTGGTTTTCATGACGTCGCGTACCCGGACGATTTTTTTCTCGTTCATAACTTTTCCTCCACAACCTCGCTCAAGCTACGGATCTGCTGACTGACACCGACCGCATCCTCGACATCGATCTGAAACGCAATGCCGCTGCCCGGCTTGCTGTCGAACTCACCGACCTGTTCTATCTTCTCCAGAATAGCCCGGCTCAAATGCTCTTCAACCAGAAACAGCAACACATCGCGCTGTGTCTCCAGACTGAGGCCGAAGAACGTCTTGGTCGTCTGCAGACCCTCTCCACGCGCATTTGTAATCACCGTAGCGCCGGTGGCGCCGGCCTCACGCGCGGCGTTCATAATATCGTCGGTCTTGTCGTCTTCGACCAGGCCGATGATGAGTTTGAAATGCATAGCGTGTCCTCCTTTGGAATGGGTGCGGGCCGTCAGGACTGTGGGCGGCGCCGCGCGATCCAATCGCTGATCTGGGCGTAAGCCATCACACTGATAATGGGAAACAGGCAGGCGCAGGCGATCATGCCGAAACCGTCCAGCATCGGGCTGCGCCCCGGTACATTGCTGGCCAGCCCCAGACCGAGCGCGGCGACCAGCGGGACGGTAACCGTCGACGTGCTCACGCCGCCGGAATCATAGGCCAGCGGTATGATCAGTCGCGGCGCGAAGAAGGTCTGGATGATCACGACAACATAGCCGGCGATGATGAAATAATGCAGCGGCACGCCCGATATGATACGAAACGAGCCCAGCGCGATTCCGGTCGCGACACCGAGGGCCACCGCCACCCGCAACCCCCACACACTGATGGCGCCGCCGGACACTTCATGCGCCTTCAGCGACACCGCAATGACTGCCGGTTCGGCGATGGCCGTGGCAAAACCCATGCAGGCCGCGAACACGTACACCCAGGCGTAATCGCGCCAGTTGACCTCGGCCAGACGCTCGCTCGCGCTCCCGAACAGAAAGGCGGGGTCCGTCAACTGCGCGGCCATCAGTTTGCCGAGCGGGAACAGCGTCTGATCCAACCCCTGCAGAAACAGACTCAACCCCAGCAATACATAGACGAAGCCAAGCAACACCTGGCGCAGATGCGGAATCCTGCGCCGCAATACGACAATCTGAAAACCGAACAGGATACCGGCGATCGGTAGCACGTCCTTGACGGTGGCAAACAATATGCCGAGGAAGCCGCCGCCGTCGTTCATGCGATCACCATGCCGTAACCCATCACGAAAATCATCGGGGTGAGCGACGCGAAGGCGATCAGGCCGAAACCGTCGACCATGGGATTGCGTCCCTTGATGGACATTGCCAGGCCCACGCCCAGCGCCGTGACCAGCGGCACGGTAATGGTGGAGGTCGTCACGCCGCCGGAGTCGTAGGCGATGCCGATGATCTCCTTGGGCGCAAACGCCGTCATGATGACCACCCCGGCGTACCCGCCCATAATCAGATAATGCACCGGCCAGCCCCTGATAATGCGCAGCACGCCGAGCAGTATGGCGAAGCCGACCGATACGGCAACGGTATAACGCAGACCATCGGCGTAGGCCTTCTGCGCCGCGGGCTCGGCGGCGATCATGCCGCCGTCGGCCGCCACAACGGCCGCTTCCGTGGCCACCGCGATCAACGCCGGCTCGGCAACCGTGGTCCCGAAACCCAATGCAAAGGCGAATACCAGCAGCCAGGTCACACTGCCCTTGCGGGCGAAGGCATAGGCCATGGATTCGCCGATCGGGAACAGACCCAGTTCCAGGCCGCGAATGAACAGGGTCAAGCCGATCACCACCCACAACGCACCGGTCAACAATTTACCGAGATCCGGAATGGGCTGCTGCAGCACTACCAGCTGAAAAAAACCGATAACGATAAATATGGGCGCGAGGTCACGCAGACTGTCCTGCAGCGTATGCCAGAATGCCAGCAGCTGTTTGATCAAACTCCTACCCCGTACTGAATTTCCACCACGGCAATCATGCCACTGCTTGACCTGCGTCACCACCGCCCGCAAACGCCGCACTGGCCACGCTCGTGGCTGAGTTAAAATCAGCCCATGGATTATCAGCCGCGCGCATGCAACATCGGCGGCATGGCAACCGCGCCGACCCTTCGTCGAAGCGGGACGATGCCTTCAATATCGCCGCAGTGAGCGGGACCCGACTATGACACAGGTCAGTCAAACACAGGATAGCGCACCCCGCTGGCATGCCCTCGCGCCCTCTGATGTCCTGCTGCGGCTGGACAGCCGCGAACGGGGCCTGAGCAGCGCTGAGGCGCACACACGGCTGCAGCAGTTTGGCCGCAACCGCCTGCCCGAGGCCAAACGGCGCAGCGCCTTCGTGCGTTTTCTGACCCAGTTCCACAATGTGCTCATTTACATTCTGCTGATCGCCGGCGCCGTCACCGCACTGCTCGGGCACTGGATCGACAGCAGCGTGATCTTCGCTGTCGTCATCATCAACGCCATCATCGGCTTTGTTCAGGAAGGCAAGGCCGAGCAGGCCATGGATGCGATCAGACACATGCTGTCGCCATCGGCCATGGCGCTGCGCGACGGTCACCTCAAGCATGTGCCGGCGGAGACACTGGTGCCGGGCGATCTGGTGCAATTGCAGGCGGGTGACCGGGTGGCGGCCGATCTGCGCCTGCTGCGCAGCCACGAATTACGCATCGATGAAGCGGCACTGAGCGGCGAATCGGCACCGGTCGACAAGAACGTGTCGGCAGTACCTGAACCGGCCGCGTTGAGCGATCGCTTCGACATGGCGTTCTCGGGCACCATGGTCACCTACGGCCAGGGACTGGGCGTTGTCGTGGCCACCGGTACGGCAACGGAACTCGGTCGCATCAGTGATCTCATCGCCCAGGTGCCGACGCTGACCACACCCCTCCTGCAGCAGTTGGCGCGCTTCGGTCGTCAGTTGACTGTCGCGATACTGGCGCTCGCCGTGATCAGCTTTCTGCTGGGCGTACTGATTCACGGCAATTCCTTCGACGACATGTTCCTGGCCGCGGTCGCGATCGCGGTTGCCGCCATTCCCGAGGGTCTGCCGGCCGTCATCACCATCACGCTGGCCATCGGCGTGCAACGCATGGCCAGGCGTAACGTGATCATACGGCGCCTGCCGGCGGTGGAGACGCTGGGATCGGTCAGCATCATCGCCAGCGACAAAACGGGTACGCTGACGCGCAATGAAATGATGGTCACGGCGGTCGCCCTCGCCGGCGACCACTACCGCGTGACCGGGTCGGGTTACTCGCCGCATGGAGAGATCGAATGCGACGGCACTGCGGTGGACCCGGACGCATGTGGCGACCTGTGTGAGGCGGCCCGCGCCGGCCTGTTGTGCAATGACGCCTATATCGAGGACACCGGCGGTCAATGGCGTCCGCATGGCGACCCCATGGAGGCCGCGTTGATCACACTCGCGCGCAAGGTCGGCCTCGAACCCGGCCGGGAACATGCCGATCTGCCGCGCACCGACATCATCCCCTTCGACTCGCAGCACAAGTTCATGGCAACGCTGCATCACGATCACGGCGGCCACGCCTTCATCTACGTCAAGGGTGCGCCGGAACGCCTGCTGCGGATGTGCAGTCATCAACGCGTGAATGGCGAAGACCGGCCGCTCGACCCGCATTACTGGCAGGCCGCCATGCAGGCCATGGCGGCCCGGGGGCTACGCGTACTGGCGGTCGCGACCACCGTGCATACGAGCGAAAAACGCGAGATACGCTTCGCCGATGTCGAGGCCGGTCTGTCCCTGCTGGGCCTGTTCGGACTGCTGGATCCGCCGCGCGAAGAGGCAATCCGCGCCGTTGCCGACTGCCGTTCGGCCGGCATCGGCGTGAAAATGATCACGGGCGACCATGCCATCACTGCCGCAGCGATCGGCGCGCAGCTCGGCATCGGTGATGGCACGACAGTGCTCACGGGCAGCGATCTCGAACGAATGGACGACGCACAGCTGCGGACAGCGGCACGCGACGTTGCGATCTTCGCACGCACCAGCCCGGAACATAAATTGCGTCTGGTCGAAGCACTGCAGAAAAACCATCAGTTCACCGCCATGACCGGTGATGGCGTCAACGATGCGCCGGCGCTTAAACGCGCGGATGTCGGCGTGGCGATGGGCGTCAAGGGTACCGAGGCGGCCAAGGAAGCCGCGGAGATGGTGCTGACCGACGACAACTTCGCCTCGATCGTCGCCGGCGTGGAGGAAGGCCGTACGGTCTATGACAATATCAAGAAGGCCATTATTTTCATTCTGCCGACCAACGCCGCCGAGGCGTTCGTCGTCGTCATGGCGATCGCGCTCGGCTATACCCTGCCCATCACGCCGGTGCAGATCCTGTGGGTCAATATGATCTCCGCGGTCACTTTGGCACTGGCGCTGGCGTTCGAGCCGGCCGAGCCCGACATCATGCAGCGTCCGCCCCGCCCGTCCCGCGAACCCTTGTTGAGCGGCTTTCTTCTGTGGCGCATCGGCTGGGTATCGGCGCTGCTGGTGGCCGGTTGCTTCGGTCTGTTCATTCAGGCGCAGAACAGCGGAATGACGCTGGCGGAGGCACGTACATTGACGGTGAATATGCTGGTTGCCGGTGAGATCGTCTACCTGTTCAACACCCGTTACCTGTATCGGCCCAGCACCAGCTGGGCCGGCCTGACCGGAAACCCCTACGCATTGTGGGCGGTTCTGATCGTAAGTCTGTTCCAGCTGCTGTTTACCTATTCGCCGCTGATGCAGACACTGTTTCGAAGCGCCCCGCTGGGCCTCGCTGACTGGGCCTCCATCGGCGCCGTGGCGTTGATCATCTATTTCTGCGTGGAACTCGAAAAACGGCTGCTGCGGAGTCGGCACGCGCCTTGAGCCGGCTGAACGCGGGCCTGTGTATAATCGGCGCATGAAACCGGACACACCCTCTTCCAGACCTCATCCGCTCGGTCGCGGCATGATCATCGCGGCCTGGATTGTGGTTTTGGGCCTGCTCACATTCTTCTTCAGCGACTGGCTGGAACGGGAACGCAACCCCAACCGCCAGGTGCTGAGCCGCATCGCCGAAGACGGCGCCACCGAGGTCGTGCTGCAGCGCAACCGCTGGGGTCATTATGTGTCCAGCGGCCGCATCAACGGCGAAACGGTGGAGTTTCTGGTCGATACCGGTGCCATCGATGTCTCGGTGCCGGGCAGTCTCGCCGACCGGCTCGGTCTCAAGCGCGGCATGCCCACCACCTACCAGACCGCCAATGGCAACATCACCGGCTACCGCACCCATATAGAACGACTGGAGTTGGGCAATCTGGTGCTGCTCGACGTGCCCGCAAGCATCAACCCGGCCTATACGGAAGACGATATTCTGCTGGGCATGAGCGTGCTCAAGCGCTTGGAATTCACCCAGCGGGGCGATACTCTCACCCTGCGGCCACTGCGGCATCCATCGGATCGCGAATAAAACCCGTAATGCGGCGCCCTCGCGGGCCATAACCAACAACACGCAAGGGCGGACACCACCATGGAAGCGACCCTGAACTGGCTTACCGAACAGTCCGGCGCCCTGTCCGGTCTGTTGTGGGGCAGTCCGATCACCCTCGCCGTTCTGCTCGGCACCGGTCTCTATCTCACGCTGCGCATGGGCTTCATCCAGTTGCGCGGCTTTCGTCATGCCACTCAGCTGATCGGCGGCAAGTACAGCGATCCCAAGCACGTCGGTGAAGTCTCGCATTTTCAGGCGCTGGCCACCGCGCTCTCGGCCACGGTCGGCACCGGTAATATCGCCGGTGTCGCCACCGCCATTTCACTGGGTGGTCCGGGCGCGTTGTTCTGGATGTGGGTAACGGCATTGCTCGGCATGGCAACGAAATTCACCGAGTGCACACTGTCGCTCAAATTCCGCGAGGTGAGTCCGGACGGTGAAGTCGCCGGCGGGCCGATGTACACGCTGCTGCATGGCCTGAAGATGAAACGGCTGGCGATTCTGTTCGCGAGCTTTGCGCTGATCGCCTCGTTCGGTATCGGCAACATGGTGCAGGCCAACTCGGTGGTGGACGGCATCGGCTATCTGTTTCCGGGTGCGCGCGACGCCGGCTGGATGATTGGCATTGTCATGAGCGTACTGGTCGGACTGGTGATTATCGGCGGGGTCAAACGCATCGCGCGGGTCGCCGCCACACTGGTGCCGTTCATGGCGATCATCTACATCGTGGCGGCATTGCTGGTGCTGATCAATCATGCCGCGGTCATTCCCGATGCACTGTCCACCATCTTCAATAGCGCACTGAATGTCTCCGCCGTGGGTGCCGCCGCCGTGGGCGAGGCGATTCGCTGGGGTGTTGCACGCGGCCTGTTCTCGAACGAAGCGGGCCTGGGTTCGTCCCCGATGGCGCATGCGGCGGCACGCACCGATGAGCCCGTGCGCGAAGGTCTGGTCGCCATGCTGGAACCCTTTATCGACACGCTGGTGATCTGCAGCATGACCGGCCTGGTGATTATCGTGACCGGCAGTTACATCGATCGGCCGGAAGAGCTGGTCGGCGCCGCGCTCACCGCACATGCCTTCAACGACACCCTCGGCGTGGCCGGCGCCTATGTGGTCGGTATCGGGCTGTCTTTGTTTGCCTTCTCGACCATTATCGCCTGGTCCTACTACGGCGACCGCTCGGCCCGCTTCCTGTTCGGCGAAGGCGCGGTACTGCCCTATCGGGTGGTGTATGCGCTGCTGGTGGTGTTCGGCGCCGCCGTACCGCTGCATCTGGTCTGGAATATCGCGGACGTCACCAACATTCTTATGGCACTGCCGAATCTGATCGGACTGCTGCTGCTCGCGGGTCTGGTCAAGAAACTGAAGGACGAGTATTTTTCGCGGTCGCATACGCCGACGCGGTGAGCGGCACGCACAGACACAGGAAGCAATTGTGCAGCAGAATGCGCCGCATGTTTTATAGGAATGAACACATCCGGCGCATTACGGCCTGTGGCCTAATGCACCCTACGGAAGAATCGTAGGGCGCAATAGCGCAGCGTATTGCGCCGAATGCAGTACGCACAGACATACGGCACAACCATTCACAGCAGAGATCACAGAGCTCTTTAGTTGATAATTTTTTCTGTGTATCCTCCGTGTCCTCTGGTGTAAAAAAATTGTTTGGATTAACCAGGAGACACAACATGACCGAACATACCACCGCCACCGGCCTGCGCTATGAAGACCTGAAAGTCGGCGACGGTAAAGAAGCCACCGGACGCGGCCAGACCGTTATCGTGCATTACACCGGCTGGCTGGAGGATGGCACCAAGTTCGATTCCAGTGTGGACCGCAGCGATCCCTTCAGCTTTCCGCTGGACTGCAAATATGTCATTCCCGGCTGGGACGAAGGCGTCAAGGGTATGCGGATAGGCGGCAAGCGCAAACTCACGATTCCGCCCGAACTCGGCTACGGCGCCAATGGCGCCGGTGGCGTGATCCCGCCCAACGCCACACTGATATTCGAAATCGAGTTGCTGGAAATCTCCGAGTAATGTTGCTGGAAGCCATCGAGCATCAGATCCAGGCGACCGTCCGGCGGGCGCTTGCCGAAGATGTCGGCAGCGGCGATGTCACCGCATCGCTCATCCCGGAAGATGCGCTCGCGACCGCCACCGTGATCTGTCGTGAAGCGGCAGTGTTATGCGGGCACGCCTGGTTCGATACCGTCTTCACCGAACTCGATGAGCGCATCCAGATCGACTGGAAGGCCGCCGAGGGCGCACAGGTGACACCCGGTCAGGAACTGTGCCGGCTGCGCGGACCGGCGCGCCCCCTGCTGACCGGCGAACGGACGGCGCTGAATCTGTTGCAGACGCTGTCGGGCACCGCCACCCGCGCCGCACAGTATGCCGCGGCCGTGCAAGGCCTGGCGGTGCAGGTGCTGGATACCCGCAAGACCCTTCCCGGTCTGCGCCTGGAACAGAAATATGCCGTACGCATCGGCGGCTGCCACAATCACCGAATCGGTCTCTACGACGGCATTCTGATCAAAGAAAATCACATCGCCGCTGCCGGCACGATCGCCGCCGCCGTGGCACAGGCGCGCACGCTGAACACCCACCTGCCGGTGGAAGTGGAAGTGGAGACACTGGAACAGGTACAGCAGGGATTGGATGCCGGCGCCGATATTCTGTTGCTCGACAACTTCAGCCTGGATCAGCTGCGTGCCGCCGTCAGCCTGAACGCGGGTCGCGCCAAATTGGAAGCCTCCGGCGGCGTGACCCTGGACAATATCCGCAGCATCGCGGAAACCGGCGTGGATTTTGTCTCTACCGGCTCACTCACCAAGGATCTGCGCGCGGTCGATCTGTCCATGCGTTTCGACTGAGGGCACGCTATCGCCAGCTCCGTCGCTGAGGCGACTCATCCCAGCGGTCATCCATCACCTCATCCCTCTCGGGCAAGACCCGTGATGAGGTAACCACCGGACTTCTCGTCGTGCTGCAGATGCAGCAATTTGCGCGCTTCGGCCTCCTCCAGCATCTGGCCGAAGCTGCGGAAACCATGATAACTCTCGTTGAAGCCCGGCTTGCGCCGCTTGATGGCCTGCTTGACCATGGAGCCCCACACCTTTTCCTGTTCGCCGCGTCCCTCGAACAAGTCCTCGACCATCTCCAACAGCATGTCCAGACCTTCCTGCTTGCGCTCCTCCTCGGTCTTTTCGGCGTGCTTCCTGGCAGCGACCTTTTTACTGGCCGGGGCCTTCTTGCGGGTGCGGCGCTGTTTCTCCA
>JBFEJM010000062.1:0-9254 GCA_041553175.1 Gammaproteobacteria bacterium
CCTTTGCGCCCTTTGCGCCCTTTGCGGCTAAAGTTAAATCCCGCGCACTAAACTGGAGAACTAAATGATCGTCATCGCAACGGATTTCGGCCATGAAGGGCCGTATGTCGGTCAAATGAAGGCGGTGCTTCTGCGTGAGGCACCGGGCGTACCGGTGATCGATCTGTTTGCGGACCTTCCCGCCTTCGATGTGCAGGCCGCGGCCTATCTGCTGGCAGCCTATATAGACGAGTTTCCATCCGGCACGGTATTCCTCTGTGTTGTCGACCCCGGTGTCGGCAGTACCCGTCGTGCATCCGTTATGCAGGCGGACGGACGTTGGTTCGTGGGGCCGGATAACGGTTTGTTCAACGTCATTGCCGAGCGTGCCAGTCAGCTCTCCTGGTGGGATATAAACTGGCGCCCGAAAAAACTCTCGCGCAGCTTTCACGGGCGCGACCTGTTTGCGCCCATTGCGGCTCAAATCGCGCGTGGCGAGCCGGTCTCCGGTGAAGTGGTCGATCCCGCCACGCGGTTACTTCCCGGTTGGCCTGATAATTTGGCTCAGATTGTCTATATCGATCACTACGGCAATGCCATGACCGGAATCCGGGCCTCGAGCATGGAAGAGGCCGCTGTGCTGGAAGTGAAGGCATTTCAGCTGCGGCGTGCCGGCACCTTTTCGGATGTGGCGGAGGGGTCGGCGTTCTGGTACGCCAATGCCAATGGCCTGGTGGAGATCGCGGTCAATCAGGGACGTGCGGATCGCGTGCTTGATTTGAGTATTGGCGATCGTGTCCATTTCAGGGGGCGGCTCTGACGGGGCCGGGTATCGGCAAGTGATGTCGGGGGGGTGCTGGTCAGCTGACGGCACGGTGTAGACGAATGACTCATCGCATCCTGTTCGGGCTGGCGCTGGCGACGCTGCTGGGTCTCGAATCAAGCATGATACTTACTGGCGCGCGACCGGCCGTCACCCGTCATGTCCTGTTTGCGGTCGGGGTCATGCCGCTGATACTGGGCGCCATACTGTACTTCGTGCCTGTATTGACGCGAACCGCCGCTGCGCAGGGCGCGATACTGAGCCTGCCTCTCACCGCGTGGGTGCTCGGGATCGCCGTTGTTCTGACGTTGGACCGGTCGCCCCGGCAGCTGCCGCTTCTCGCCGCGCTGGGTGTGGCGCTGGTATCGCTGGAACTCGCCTGGATCAAACGACGAATGGACATGACCCTGGGTCAGGCCCATTCGGGATCGTACTGGTACCTGTTTGCGCTCGCATTCCTTCTACTGGCCTTGGCCGCTGTTCTGTCGCGCGCGATGTGGCCGCAGCACTGGCCTGCGCTGCGCCTGTTTCATTTACACCTGAATCTGTTCGGTTTCCTTGGGATGACCGCAATCGGGACGTTGCGGGTGCTGCTGCCGACCGCCCTGGGCCGCGCCGATGAGGGTGCATCCGGTTTTCTGCGCACACAATTGCCTTTCGCGCTGGCAGGGAGTCTGGCCATCGCCGCAGGCGCCGCGCTGTGGCTGCCACTGGCCTATCTGGGCGGGCTCCTGTGGTTGGTCCCGTCACTGTCATTGGTCCGCGTCATTGTGCACAGAGCCGCCGAATGCGTGGCGGCGGACAACGCCGCTACTGCATTGGCTGCCGCGGCAGCGGGGTGGATGTTGGTGCTGTGTGCGGGACTCGCGCACGGCGCCGGGATTCTTACCGCGGATACATCCTTCGGTCTGTTCGTTTATCTGTTTCTGCTGCCCCTGCTGACGGGGGCGACCAGCCATCTGCTGCCGATCTGGCGTTGGCCCGGCAGGCAGACATCGGCACATTCCCGAATGCGCGTGCTGCTTACACGCTTCACCGGTATACGTGTGCTGGCTTTTGGTCTGAGTGCAGTGCTGCTGCTATACGGTACAGCGGCGGCAGCCGTACCGGCGTTTACTGCGCTTGCGGTGTATCTGCTGCAGGTTGTCTATGCGCTTGCACGCGTTCGCGGGGATGCCGTTTAGCGGCTGCTTCGACGCGTCCGCCTGCCACTGGAGGTGGATTGCAGCAAGGGTGCGAGGAAGCTTCCGGTATAGGACGCGCTGTTGCCTGCAACCTGTTCGGGTGTTCCGATCGCGATAACCTGTCCGCCCTTGTCGCCGCCTTCCGGTCCCAGGTCGATCAGCCAGTCCGCGGTCTTGATGACATCCAGGTTGTGTTCGATGACCACAATGGTGTTGCCATGATTGCGCAGGCGATGCAGCACGATCAGCAATTGTTCGATGTCATAGAAGTGCAGGCCGGTTGTCGGTTCGTCCAGAATGTATAACGTGTTTCCAGTGTCGCGTTTGGACAGCTCGCGCGCCAGTTTCACCCGCTGCGCCTCGCCGCCCGACAATGTCGTGGCATTCTGGCCCAGACGGATATAGGTCAGGCCGACATCCGTGAGCGTCTGCAGTTTGCGTGCGATGACCGGCACGGCATTGAAAAACTCAAGCGCGTCTTCGACGGTCATCTCCAGTACTTCATGAATGTTCTTGCCCTTGTAACGGATCTCCAGCGTTTCGCGGTTATAGCGCTGACCGTGGCAGACGTCGCAAGGGACATAGATATCCGGCAGGAAATGCATTTCGACCTTTATGACACCGTCGCCCTGACAGGCCTCGCAGCGGCCGCCTTTGACGTTGAAGCTGAAGCGGCCGACTTTATAGCCGCGTGAACGTGCTTCCTGGGTGCCGGCGAACAGATCGCGGATGGGTGTGAATAATCCGGTATAGGTCGCCGGATTGGAACGTGGCGTGCGACCGATCGGACTCTGATCGATATCAACCACCTTGTCGAACTGTTGCAGTCCTTCGATGCTGTCGCAGGGCGCGGGGTCGGTGGAGGCGCCATTCAGTTCCCGTGCCGCATGCAGGTGCAGCGTGTCGTTGATCAGGGTCGATTTGCCCGAGCCGGAAACGCCGGTGATACAGGTCATGAGACCAACCGGAATCTCAATGTCGACCTGCTTCAGGTTGTTGCCGCGCGCACCCTGGATTCGCAGCAGCCGTTTCTCGTCATAGGGAACGCGCTGCGCCGGGATTTCGATACGCTTCTTGCCGGACAGGTAACGGCCGGTGAGTGAGTCGGGGTTCGCGAGTATATCCGCCGGCGTGCCTTGCGCCACAACGCGACCGCCGTGCACACCCGCGCCCGGCCCCATGTCCACGACATGATCGGCACTGCGAATGGCGTCTTCATCGTGTTCCACCACGATCACGGTATTGCCGAGATCGCGCAGATAATTGAGCGTATTGAGCAGGCGCTGATTGTCGCGCTGATGCAGGCCAATAGAGGGTTCGTCGAGAATATACATGACGCCGACCAGGCCGGCGCCGATCTGGCTGGCCAGGCGGATGCGCTGAGCCTCGCCGCCGGACAGTGTGTCCGCGCTGCGTTCCAGTGAGAGATAATCCAGTCCCACATTGACCAGAAAATTGAGGCGGTCCCCGATCTCCTTGAGAATCTTCGTGGCAATCTCGCCACGCCGACCTTGAAGTTTGAGGTTGGCAAAGAATTCCTGTGCATGTCCGACCGGAAGCGCGGCGAGCTCAGGCAATGTCCGTCCGGTCACGAAGACATGGCGTGCGGCACGGTTGAGCCGGGTGCCGCTGCACTCGGGGCAGGGCTGGGTACTCAGATACTTCGACAGTTCTTCGCGGACCACATTCGATTCGGTCTCGCGATAGCGGCGTTCCATGTTGGGAATGATGCCTTCAAAGGCGTGGCGGCGAATGGTGAAGCCGCTGCGTTCGGTGACATACTGGAACTCAATTGTTTCCTTGCCCGATCCGTACAGGATGATCTTGCGTGTTTTCTCCGGCAGTTCATCAAAGGCGGTGTCGATATCGAAGCCGTAGTGATCGGCCAGCGAACTGATGAGCTGGAAGTAATAGGCGTTGCGCTGATCCCAGCCGCGCACGGCGCCACCGGCCAGACTCAAATGAGGATGGGCGACGACCCTGCCGGGATCGAAGAACTGTTTGACGCCGAGCCCGTCGCAGCCCGGGCAGGCACCGACAGGGTTGTTGAAGGAAAACAGGCGCGGTTCCAGTTCGCTCAGGGAATAGCCGCAGGTCGGGCAGGCGAACTTGGCGGAGAAAACGAGTTCATCCCGCTTTGGTTCGTCCATGAAGGCGATGCGGGCAAGACCATCTGCCAGGCGCAATGCCGTCTCGAACGATTCCGCCAACCGAATCTGCAGATCGGCACGCACCTTGAAGCGGTCGACGACCGCATCGATGCTGTGCTTGCGTTTCAGATCGAGCGTCGGCAGTTGATCCAGCTCGACCAGCTTGCCGTCGATGCGCGCGCGCACGAAGCCCTGTGCCCGCAGTTCCTCCAGAATATGGACATGTTCGCCCTTGCGTTCCTGCACAATGGGGGCAAGCAAAATCAGGCGCGTGCCTTCCGGCAGGGCGAGCACCTGGTCGACCATCTGGCTGACGGTCTGTGCCTCGAGTACCGCGCCATGATCGGGACACTGCGGCGTCCCGACGCGCGCAAACAGCAGGCGCAGGTAATCATAGATCTCGGTGATGGTGCCGACGGTCGAACGCGGATTGTGCGAAGTCGATTTCTGCTCGATGGAGATCGCCGGGGACAGTCCCTCGATATGGTCGATGTCCGGCTTTTCCATCATCGAAAGAAACTGCCTGGCATAGGCCGACAGCGACTCGACATAGCGGCGCTGACCTTCCGCATAGATGGTGTCGAACGCGAGCGAGGACTTGCCGGAGCCCGACAGACCGGTGATGACAATCAGTTTATCGCGCGGCAGATCGAGGTCGATATTGGCGAGATTGTGGGTACGCGCGCCGCGTATTCGGATCGTATCCATAGCGATTTTCGAGGCTGAATTAACCTGCTACTATACGACTCCTCGTCCTGTTTGACCAAAAGGTATTCCGCTTGTGAGTGTTGCCCCGCTTGAGCGCCAGAGTATGACGCCGGGGGAGATGCGCTCCGCATTCTCGTTGGCGGGCATCTTCTCCCTGCGCATGCTGGGGTTGTTCATGATCCTGCCCGTCTTTGCCCTGTATTCGGAGAAACTGGACGGTGCCACCCCGGCCCTGATGGGGTTGGCGATCGGCGCCTACGGTGCAACCCAGGCGCTGCTGCAAATCCCGTTCGGCTTATTGTCCGATCGCCTAGGCCGCAAACCGGTCATCGCCGCCGGACTGATACTGTTTGCACTGGGGAGCGTGGTCGCGGCCATGTCGACCAGTATCTACGGCATCATTCTGGGGCGGGCGATTCAGGGTTCCGGCGCTATCGCCGCCGCGGTCATGGCGTTGGCGGCGGATCTCACGCGCGAGGAACAGCGCACCAAGGCCATGGCCATTATCGGTATGAGTATCGGCATGTCCTTTTCGCTGGCGCTGGTCGCCGGGCCGCTGCTTGATCATTGGATCGGTATTTCCGGCATCTTCTGGTTGACCGGTGTGCTTGCCTGCGTCGGTATCGCCGTGCTCTATCTGGTCGTGCCTCAACCTGAAATAAGTCGTCCTCATCGCGATGCCGAACCGATACCCGCTCAGTTTATTTCGGTGTTGCGCGACGGTCAGTTGTTGCGGCTTGATTTCGGGATACTGACGTTGCATATGGTGTTGACCGCAAGTTTCACAGTGTTGCCGCTGGTGTTGCGTGACAATGTCGGACTTGCCTCGGCGCAGCATTGGCATGTGTATCTGCCGGTACTGCTGTTGTCCGTGTTGGCTATGGTGCCGTTTATCATTCTGGCCGAGCGCCGCCGCCGCTTGAAGCAGGTGTTTCTCAGCGCGATCCTGCTTGTCGGGTTGGCCGATCTTGGTCTGGCGTTCTGGCATTTCAGTCTTGTCAGTGTGAGTATTCTGCTGTTCCTGTTCTATGTTGGTTTCAATCTGCTTGAGGCGACTCTGCCGTCGCTGATTTCCAAAGTCGCACCGCCGGACAGCAAGGGTACCGCCATGGGATTCTATTCCAGCGCGCAGTTTTTCGGCGCGTTCCTGGGCGGCGCGATCGGTGGCTGGCTGCAAGGCAAGGCCGGGGTCAGCGGCGTATTCCTGTTCTGCGGTGCGGCGACGTTGGTCTGGTTGGTGGCGGCCGCATCCATGCGCAGTCCACGCTATCTGACCAGCTACCTGCTCCAGGTGGGGGCAATGGACAAAACCGCCGCGCGTGCATTGGCGCAGCGCCTGACGCGGGTACAGGGTGTGGCGGAAGCGGTGGTGATCGGTGACGAAGGCGTGGCCTATCTGAAGGTCGACAAACATGCCCTTGATGAACAGGCACTTGTTCGGATAGCTTCGGCGTAGAACCGGTCGGTCATGGGGGATTTGTGCCTGCGGCGCCTAACCCCTATGATGAGCGCCAGTTGCGCCGCTGGGGATCATGAGTCTCTTCAGCGGTATTGTCGGAAAATTCGATTACAAATGGGTGGGAGAAGACGTTATGGCGCGCGGTGTGAACAAGGTCATTCTGGTTGGTAACCTGGGTAAGGATCCTGAGGTCCGCTATATGCCGAGTGGCGGTGCCGTCGCGAATATCACTATCGCCACCAGCGAGCAATGGAAGGACAAACAGTCCGGCGAACAGAAAGAGCGAACCGAGTGGCACAATGTAGTGTTCTATCAGCGCCTGGCCGAGATTGTCGGCGAGTATCTGAAGAAGGGTTCGCAGGTCTATGTCGAAGGCAGTCTGCGCACACGCAAGTGGCAGGACAAAAGCGGCAACGACCGCTATACCACCGAGATTATCGCAAGTGATATGCAGATGCTGGGTGGTCGCGGCGGAAGTGGCGGTGGCGGAAGCAGCGCATCATTCGGCGGCAATAAAGCGCCGGCGACTTCGGGCGGTGATGAAGGTCGGTTCGATGAGGGTTTCGACGACGATATTCCGTTCTAGGATCTGCTGAACATGGCTTCGCGTCGTTCTATGATCGATGCGAACGTAAGTCGAAAGCGGGATTCTCAGGAATCCCGTTTTTTTGTGCTCGCGATTCACAGACCGGCCGCGCGCAATGCCGCCAGCTGACGGGTACGTTGTTCAACCAGTGCCTGATAGGCAGTACATAGCGCGCGTTCGTAGGCACAATCACCTCCTTCCAGAAAGCGCTTCATCTGCTGTTGGAAAAAAGCCAATTCTTCCCTGAGCTGATGTTCATGCCGTTCTTGCGTCTCATTGCGAAGCATTGTCTGTTCCTCCTCATGGCGTGTGGGTCTGCAAACTAACCGATGCTCATGACACGCATATGACAGGTTCGGTCGCGGCGTCATCGGGCGCCTGCCGACAGGCGTGCCGCTGTGCCTGCCGGTCCTGCGCGCGACATGGGTCGGGTCGGCCAATTCGGCAAAAGGCAGAAACTGGAGATCCTGCCGGCGCGGGGTAACCGCGGCAGTGGGCCGCTGCTGGGGCGCCAGGTGAGCGTTTCCCGGCGGGTGGCGAGTTCCGGCCCAGGCCCACCGCTCACCACCCACGATCGATACTCGCCGGACCGGCGGGAGGGTCCCTTATATCCCTTCCCGCCCGGTTCAGGGCTCGGGTCTGGTGTGGCCGGCGGGTCCTGGGTTCGGCCGGGCGATCGTCCAGTTCAGTGCGCCATAACGCGATTCCAGCTCTAAATACCGGATATATGTCAATTTGTTTCAGGTGAGGCGGGAGCTTACTGCGCCAACACGCTGAATGGTCTGGAAAAAGGTGTCTGAGGGTGCCCTGTGGCGCTAAGTTACTGTCCACAAAGCGGGAATTTTTTGTTTTTGAGGGGCATTTCCCTTGACAGATTGGCCTGGCGGTTCCTATAGTGTCAAAAAGTGGGAGATGGTGGAATTAAATGGCAAAAAGGACTGTAGTGGGGGGTATTCTTGTTCCGAGGTGGTAACACAGTCAACTTGGATGCCAAGGGCCGTATGGCGCTTCCAACCCGTTATCGCGGGCAACTGGAAGAGAGCTGCGACGGCCATCTGGTATTGACCGTCCATGACGACGGTTGCCTGATGTTGTATCCCGCTCCCGAGTGGGAGGACATCGAGCGCAAGCTTGTGCGTCTGCCCAATCAGAACAAGTACACCCGCCGTCTGCAGCGGATGCTGCTCGGTCATGCCACTGAACTGGATATCGATAGTCACGGTCGCATCCTCATTCCCCCGCGTTTGCGCGATTTCGCCAAGCTGGATAAGCGTGTCGTGTTCACGGGTATGGGTAAGAAGTTTGAAATCTGGAACGAAGAGGCCTGGGAACAAAGTTGCAGTGACTGGGTGGCGGCGGACGGCGATGAGTCCGGAATACCGGAATCGTTGGAAAGCCTGACTCTCTAGGCGCGTATGACACAGTTGTTTACCCATCAACCTGTGCTTCTCGACGAGGCGCTGGAGGGGCTGGCCATACGCTCAACTGGAACTTATCTCGACGGTACCTTCGGGCGTGGCGGCCATGCGGCGGCCATTCTGGAGCGATTGGGGTCGACAGGGCGTCTGTACGCGATGGACAAGGATCCTGAGGCAGTGCAGGCGGCACAGGAGAGGTTCGGGCGGGATGTCCGCTTTCACATGGAGCGGGGCTCATTTGCCATGTTGGGTCAGTTGGCGCGCAAACAGGGTATCGCCGGGCGAGTGGATGGTGTTCTGCTCGATCTCGGCGTGTCTTCGCCGCAGCTGGATGACGCGCGCCGGGGCTTCAGTTTTCTCAATGACGGGCCTCTCGATATGCGCATGGACCCTGATAGCGGTGTGAGTGCGGCGCAATGGTTGATGGAATCGGGCGAAGCGGAGATTGCGCGCGTGTTGAAGGAATACGGTGAAGAGCGTTTCGCGCGTCGTATAGCCCAGGCCATCGTGCGGGCGCGGGCCGAACAGGCCATAGCGACCACCCGGCAACTGGCCGAGATCATCGCGGCGGCGGTGCCGTCGCGAGAACGGCATAAGAACCCTGCCACCCGCAGCTTTCAGGCATTGCGTATCCAGGTCAATCAGGAATTGCAGGAGCTTGAGTCGGCGCTCGAGCAGGCGGTTGAGATATTGGCAGAGGGTGGGCGTCTGGCTGTGATCAGTTTCCATTCACTTGAAGACCGTATCGTCAAACGCTTCCTGCGCAAAGAGAGTCGTGGTGAAGAGCTGCCGCTGGACCTGCCCGTGACCGGCGGGCCGCAGCCAGGTCGCGTACGTCTGGTCGGGAAGGCGATTCGAGCCGGCGAGGCGGAGCTTGCGGCAAACCCGCGTGCGCGCAGCGCGGTCCTGAGGGTTGCGGAGCGGTTGGCGTGAAGGGTCCCGGGATC